>MGGO01000024.1:3433-7961 GCA_001792465.1 Candidatus Woesebacteria bacterium RIFCSPHIGHO2_01_FULL_44_10 | reverse complement strand
TGTGGCTTCTTGCGTCAACTTATCGGGATCAACCGCCGGAACCGAAACATGTAAATCAATTCTGTCTAAGATTGGTCCTGATATTCTTCTTTTGTACCTTTGAATTTGTCTGATAGTGCATTTACACTCACGTTTAGGGTGACCCAAAAAGCCGCAAGGGCAGGGGTTAACTGCGGCGACCAACATAAAATTGGCCGGATACTCAATCCTCCCCGCTGCCCTGGAAACGACAATTTTCCCGTCTTCCATAGGCTGGCGCATGGCCTCCATTACCGATCTTGGGAATTCAGCCATCTCGTCCAAAAACATCACCCCCAAATGCGACAGGCTGACCTCACCGGGACTGGGTTTGCTTCCTCCCCCAATCAAACCCACCAAGGAAGTCGAATGGTGCGGCGACCTAAAAGGTCGAACCCTCAAGATGGCCTCTCCGGGCGGCAAAAGGCCGGTGGCCGAGTATATCTGAGTTACTTCCAAAGCTTCTTTTGAAGTTAACGGAGGTAAAATTGAGGGCATAGCCCGGGCCAACATCGTCTTTCCAGACCCCGGCGGGCCGGACATCAGAATATTGTGGCCTCCGGCCGCAGCGATGGTTAAAGCCCGCTTGGCCTGTTCCTGGCCTACCACCTCGGAAAAATCAAATTCAGCCTCCTGGTCCTCAACTAATTTGGTCACATCAACGGTTTTCAGGGGTTGAATTGGCTTCTCACCAATAATATGTCTGTGGAGGAGATTTAGATTTCTAAAGGGATAAACACTAATCCCTCCAACCACAGCTGCCTCTTGAGAAGACTCGACAGGAACCAGCACATTTTTAACTCCATTGGCTCGGGCAAAAATTCCCACCAACAAAACACCTTTGGTGTGACGCAAGCTCCCGTCAAGTGACAACTCCCCATAATAAATTGCTTGCTCATGGTCTCTATCTAACGGCATTACTCCTGAAGCCGCTAAAATTCCAACCGCTATGGGCAAGTCATAGCAGCTGCCCTCTTTGGCAATATCAGCGGGCGCCAAATTGACCGTGATTTTTTTCTGAGGAAAGGGAAAGCCCGTATTGTTAATAGCAGTCTTAACGCGCTCTTTAGCCTCCTCAACCGCCTTTGACGGCAGGCCAACAATATTAAACGAAGGGAAACCCTGGCTAGCCACGTCAACCTCCACCTCCACAGGCACACTGATCAGTCCAATATGCGCCACCGATTTAACTCTAGCTAACATATTTTCCCCACTCCAGGGATAACCCCTGAAGTATTAGTCAATTGTTATATCTGATATCAAATTAAGATCATTCCCAATACCCAAGAACGATTTGTAAGAAAAGTTTGGGTGTATATCACTAAAATAGTCCAGAATCGCGTCGGGCTTAAGCCATTTTTGTTTGATCTTGCCAAGATAATTCGGCAAGCTAAAATACCTATGATTCAATAAGCCTTTTCCTTGAGGATTAAGATGTATATACTTCGTCAGATAAACCAATTGTTGCTCACTAAGAACTCTCACAGCCTTATAGACTCCTTGGAAAAGCCTCCCCTCTCTACCATACTTCTTGTTAATATACATGGAATACTTTGTAGCCAATGAACTCATAAAACCTTTTATTGAGTTGCTGTCAGACTGACGGACTAACAGGTGAAAGTGGTTTGGCATCAAACAGTAACAAAGAAGATCTATTGCTCCCGCGTAATTTTTCAGTTGTTTAGATGGATATAACTTCAAGGATAACCCCTGAAGTTTGGGATCGGTCAAATACAGTCTTAAGTAGGATAGGAAAGTTTTATAGTCAATATCGTCCATGAAGATATCCCGCTTATCAACTCCCCGGTTGTAGATATGATAGTAAGCGCCAGCTTGGTATACCTTAATCGAATTCTTAGGAGGCATATTTCATTTTATACCTAAATTTTGCCTTTCAACAAATGAAATTTTCCCTCCATCTCCTCAATTTTATTTTGCAGTTGGAAACTAGACAGCTCGACACCCACATCCTCAACAGACCGGGACAACCTTTTCGCAATCTCATCAACAGTCATGCCTTCATTCTCAAGAAGGCTAATAATTCCAATTCCACCCGCTTCAGGGGTTATCCCTGAAGTGGCGGCGTGCTCCCAGCCCAGAGCGTCCAGGATGTCTGCCGCTGATGTGGCCATTTGAGCCTGGCCAGATTTAATAAGCGCATTGGTTCCCTCACTGGCCCTTGAAGTTATTGGCCCGGGGACGGCAAAAAGTTTTCTGTCAAATTTTGTTGCAAAATTGGCAGTAATTAGGCTTCCCGAATCTTCTGCGGCTTCAACAATGAGAGTGGCGTGAGATAATCCGGCCACAATTCTGTTTCTCTTGGGAAACATCCAAAGCTGGGGTTTGGTTTCATCCGGGTATTCACTCAGCAATAATCCCTGCCGCTTGATTTTTTTATATAATTTTTTGTCTTCTTCGCCCACTTCCCAATTGATTCCCCATCCCAAGACCGCAACCGTCTGCCCACCCGCACCCAAACAGATCTGATGGGCCAGCTGGTCAATGCCGTACATAAAGCCCGAAACAATTGTCACGCCGGCATCTACCAAAACCGGAACAAAATCCTCAACAATCCTTTTTCCGTAACTGGTGAACCTTCTGCTGCCGACAACGGCAACACTCTTTTTAAAAAGGTTCTTATTGGGAAGCCCTTTGCAATACAATTTTTTAACTGGTGGTTTTACGTCTTTGAGAAGACGGGGAATTTTTATGCTTTTCAATAAACTGTTAAAATATCTTTGTTCCTCTCATAGACATTACTCTTCAAAATTTTCTTATCCAGCAGTTCTTGGACAGATGAGTAAGGCCGTTGTTCAATGATATTTTGGGCTGTAACAGGGCCAATTCCCCATAGTGACTCCAGTTGATTTTGACTCGCGGTGTTAACGTTTACCAGTTTTGAAGAACTAGCCAAATTTGTCGATGATCCACTTTGATTCCCACCCCCAATGCTGGCACTCAAGGCACCTGTTTGCTCCCCAACCGCAGCAATATAAATCTTCTGACCGTCTGTTATTTTTGCTGCACGATTGATGACTTTTTCCATCCAATCTCTATCAGCATCTGCGGATACTCCACCTGCTGCTATTAAAGCATCTTCAATACGGGAGTTGTCAGAAAGTTTATATACTCCGGGGTTTTCAACGGCTCCTGAAACTTCAACAACAATTTCATCATTTTTATTTTGACCTTCTGTAGCGCTTTCTAAAACTTCAACTTTGTCGGAAAGTACTCCCCCACTATTTTTTGTAAAGACTATCCCTAAACCAATTAAGGAAACCCCAACCAGAAGAAACGCAATCTGCCAGCGAAATTTAAACAACAAAGTTAACAATTTTTCCTGGTACATAGATCGTTTTTTTAATCTTCTTGCCGGTTAGCCATTTTCTAACTTTTGTATCTTGCTTTGCAATCTTGATAACTTCCTCCTTAATACTAGCTACTTGATACTTAATACTAAGTTGCGACCGCAACTTTCCATTTACCTGAACTGCTATAACAATCTCTTCTTCTTTAGCAACTTCTGGATCAGACTTTGGCCATTTAGAGACATGAATCGAGAATTTTTGGCCTAAAACTTCTACCCAAAGCTCCTCAGTTATGTGTGGCGCAAACGGTGCCAAAAGCTGCGCCAGCACTTGCATCGCCTCATCCCACTCAGCGCAACGAATTTTCCTTTTATTATCCCTCGACTTCGCTCGGGATGACCTCTGACTTTTTTCATTTAAAACATTAACAAATTCCATTATCGAGGCAATGGCGGTGTTATACTTGAAAGACTCAATATCCGAGGTCACTTTCTTTATAGTTTGGTGTACTTTGACCAGGACTTCCCGACTGTCCGCTTCACTCTCCAAAACCACATCTTTATTTTCAGCTACAAAATTCCAAACTCTTTGCAAAAAACGATACATACCCTCAATCCCAGTGTCTCGAAAATCAGGAAACCCATCCATCGGCCCCATAAACATAAGGTAAAGCCTTAAAGTGTCAGCGCCGTATTTTTTGATATATTCGTCCGGATTTACCACATTTCCCCGGCTTTTACTCATCTTGGCACCGTCTTTAATCACTAGGCCGTGAGCAAAAAACTTTGGAAAGGGCTCTTCAAAATCAAGATATCCCAAATCATGAAGTGCCATAGTCACAAAGCGGGAGTACATCAGATGTAATACGGCATGCTCTGCACCGCCAAAATACAAATCCACCGGCAACCACTTTTTCGTAATTTTAGAATCAAAAGGGACTTGTCCTGAGCGAGTGGAGCGAGTTGAAGGATAGCGCAAAAAATACCACGAACTATCAACAAATGTATCAGAGACATCTGTTTCTCTCTGGGCATCAGCTCCGCAATTCGGACACTTAACCTGGTAAAACTCCGGGTGGTTTGCCAATGGTCCCTTACCTTTACCCTCGGGTTGATAATCTTTAATCTCCGGTAAAAGTACAGGCAAATCTTCTTCCGGCACAGGAAACCAGCCGTCACCACCAGGCCCTTTCTCACTTTTAT
>MGGO01000024.1:0-3394 GCA_001792465.1 Candidatus Woesebacteria bacterium RIFCSPHIGHO2_01_FULL_44_10 | reverse complement strand
CTTTTTTTATGGCCTGCTTCACAGACTTGTTTTTCTCTTCGCCTTTCCAAATAACGGAATAAAAGTGTTTTTGGCCACGACCAAGCTGCCTAATAATTACTCTTATCCAAGCGCCATCCACAATCGCTTGAACGGCCCAATACTTAATCGTTCTGCCTCCTTTTTTGTAAATTCTGGGCTTGTCATCCGTCAATTTGTCTACTTGACTTAAAGCAAAAATCGTTTTCGGGAGGGCAAAAAAACGACTAATAACTTCAATCTTGGAGCGATAGGTGGAATAAATATGGTCCCAGCCCTCGTGCGTAAAATAGACTCTCTCATTTTTCAAAGCAGGTACTTCAATATGCTCTCCCTCCAAAACTTCGTGATAAAATCTCCTCGCCAGTTCTTCAGTAAACTCAAAACTCTCGTTATATAAAAAATTAGTGTCTACTTTCAAATCTGACTTGCTGTCGACAGCGCACTTGGTACAATAAATCATCGGTATCGGTGGTCCCCAATAGCGCTGACGACTAATTAACCAATCCCGAAGATGATAATTTGTTTGTTTTTTGACAATTCCCTTTTTAATAAGAACCTCCTGCTCTGATTTACTAGTTTTCGATCCAGCTATCGGAAGCTTATATTTTTTGGCAAACTGAGCATCTCGTTCGTCGTCCTTGGGAACTGCCATAATTGCACCGGTCCCAACGCTTCCCAAGACATAATCGGCCACCCAAACCGGAATTTCCTTCCCATTAGCGGGGTTGGCAACGGTAAAACCCATGCTTACCCCGGTTTTTTTCTTTTCTCCTGTCTTTCGAACTTGTTCTGACTTGTTTAAAGATTCTTTGATATATTTGGATACCTTATTTTTATTAACTTTAGGGACCAAATCGAGATATTTTTGAGCCACTTCCGGAGAAAGCACTAAGAAAGTCGCGCCGTTAATTGTATCCAATCGAGTAGTAAAAACTTCAATTTCACCAAAGCGAACCAGATGGCCTTCTGAGCGACCAATCCACTCTTTCTGTGCGACAACTACACGCTCACTCCAATCAATCTCCTCCAGTCCGACAAGCAAGCGGTCTGCGTAGGCAGTAATCTTGAAAAACCACTGCTCAAGTTCTTTTCGCACCGGAATGCTGCCGCAGCGTTCACATATCTTAATCCCCTCGGGTACGTCTTCAATTCGTGCATAACCTTTCGGAACCTTAGCAGCTTGAGCCGGGCTCATAATCTGTTCATCAGCCAAAACCGTCTTGCAACCCGGGCACCAATTCACTGAAGCTTTCTTTTTGTAAGCCAGCCCGGCCTTAAACATCTGCACAAATAACCACTGTGTCCATTTATAATAATCAGTATCAGAAGTGGTCACCGTGTGGGACCAATCATAGCCATGACCCATACTTCTGAGCTGGCTTTCGTAATATTTTGTGGTTTTTTCCATTAACTCCTTAGGATGCTTACCCACTTTGATGGCAAAGTTCTCACCATGGATGCCAAAGGAGTCGTAGCCTATGGGTTGAAATACTGCTTTGCCGTTCATCCGCATATATCTCCCAAAAGCGTCTGAACCTGTTGAAGCAAAAGCATGACCGGCGTGCAAGCCCTCTCCGGAAGGATATGGGAACATCCATAAGTTATAGAACTTACTTTTTACCTTATTTATATCAGGCGTGTGTTGGCGCGCTTTATTCCACTTCTCTTGCCATTTGGGTTCGATTTTTGTATGATCGTATTTCATACCTGACATTTTATTGCTTTAACAGCCAAATTACAAGCAATTCAAGCTTCAAAAATCCAAACCCCATAAACTCGGTCCAAAAGTGGTATAAAAAATCCTGGCACTCTAAACAGATAAGACAATATCGGCTACACCTTGCAGGTCCCAAAAACCATGCACATTTGATATATTTCTTTACAGTCTTATAGTAGAGATTTCCGCAACTTTTTGCGTTGAATAACTGCAGAAATAATTTCCGCTATTTACCGCAAAATATACGTTTAAAGCTAAAATAAATCACGATTTCAGAGTAATTTTACAGTTATCGGTTAAGATAATTATTGCATTTAGCTTTAAGTTAAGGCCTAAGTCGCGTGCGGAAATTAAATTATAGACCCTAGTGAAAACAGATATAACAGTAAAGCTATTTTGTGCTTGACAAACTAATTTCTGCAAGTTAATAATGGTATAACGCATATAAACAGTATAATTTGGAGGCTAAATATATGAACGATAATTATGATCGTGTAAAACAGCAGTTTTTAGATTATCTCAGTCAGGATGGGGTTTCTGAAGCTACATTGAAGTTTTATGCCTCTGATTTAAACCACTTTGAAAGATGGTTACTCACAAAACTCGCGGATTTAGGCAGCGTAGCCTCAAATCTTACAGAGGCTTTCCCCTATTTATCCCCAAGTACCGCTCAGGAATATAAAAATAGTCTCAATTCAGCCTCAAATCCTATTGCCACAATAAACAGGCGGCTCTCTACCCTGAGAAGATTCTCCGTCTTTTTGAGCGAAAGCGGCTATTTAACATATGATTTTGCCCAGAACTTGACCAATATCTCAGCTTCTAAACTTAAGCACATAAAGACCACGAGTGCCAGTGCCAGGCACGCAGTTGCAGAATTTGAGCGTCATTTGCTGGCTAAGAAAAAGTCAGCAAACACTGTCAGAAATTACATCGCTGACGTAAAGCAATTCCTAGAATGGCTCGAGGCTAAATATGAACCAGCAACTACCTAATATAACATCAGAAGTTGTCAGAGCTTACCAAGAGGATATTTCAAACTCTCTAAGCCGATCCTCGGCCAAGAGAAAAGCCTCATCGATAAACAAATTCTTAGAATGGGCAGGCCAAGAGGGATATATAAATACTAATTTGCTTGCCCAGCCGCCCGTTGCCAACCACAAATTACCAGTTACTAAACTCCTGGCTTGGGCCAGTTTTGTGGCCGGTGCGGCCATTTTCGTTTTTGCCTTTACCCAAGCTAAACAGCCAGCCCCAACCAACAAAGAAAGTGACTTCGTTCTTGTCCCCGATAATTACATTCCGGCTCAACCAGACCTTCCTATTCCAACTCCGCTTATAGCAGATGCGGAAAGTAACAGTGATATACTTTCCGATACAGATACAGCCGTTAATACTACGCCGGTCCTGGATGCCTTGGCAAGCCTGTCGGTGGCCACTTTTGCAGTCGAAAATGATCTCAATCTTGACGGCAACCTAAAAATCGGCGGGGTAACCCGCTTTAACTCTTTGGGCCGACTGGCCAGTATTACCGGTTACTATCAGGACTCGGGGCTTTTTGAAATCGATCAGGGCGCGGCCGACTGGGCAAAGCTTGAAAAAGTCATGACGGGAGCTACCGGTGCAGCAAGTACCGACGTTTTAACTCTAACTCTC
>MGGO01000023.1:34532-36041 GCA_001792465.1 Candidatus Woesebacteria bacterium RIFCSPHIGHO2_01_FULL_44_10 | reverse complement strand
TTAATGACCGGTCCGGCCGCTCCCCAAATCACGGCAACAACTAAAAGATAGGTATAGGCTTTCAGGCGGCGCGGGTTCATGAAATTTCGATTAGGCGATCAAGGCCAAAGGAAAAACCAACAGCAGGAATTTTTTTGCCAGCAAACATCCCAATTAAGTTGTCATACCGCCCTCCGCCGCCGATAGAAAGCTCAGTCAACTTGCCGGTGGGTTTGAGTTCAAATATGGTACCGGTATAATAGTCGAGTCCACGGGCTAAGGTTGGGTCAAAGAAAAAATCAGTGTCTTTTTTAAGGCCATACTCTGTTTTCAAAAGATCAAAAACTTTTTTCAGGCTGTCATTGGGGGTGACTTGCTCTACAAAATCAAGAAGCTTCTGGGGTGTGTTCTCTCGGCCGACTTTATAAATTTTGTCAATAGTTCTAATATCTTCAGGAGAAAGTCCCTCAAAGTTTTTTCGATCGTTAATTGCCATTTGCGCTTTAGGCAGGCCTAGTTTGCGTACGGCCGCTAAAGTGGCGGCGATTACTTTTGCGTCTTCCTTCAGGTCATTCGAACCAACCGTGTCGAAGTCAAACTGGGTGAACTCTCTATACCTGCCAGCCTGTGGATTTTCACCCCGATAAACTTGGCCAACTTGATAACGCGAAAAAGTTGGATTCAAAAGCCCAAGGTTGTTGGCAACATAACGGGCGAGGGGAACAGTAAGATCGTATCTGAGTGCTAACTTGCGTCCACCACGATCGGTGAATTTGTAAATTAATTTTTCGTCTTCGCCGTACTTGCCCAAAAGAGTTTCCGCGAACTCAATAGTGGGGGTTTCAACAGGAACAAAACCGAAAGATTCTAAGACTTCGGCAATTTTATTGATAGATTTACGACGCTTCTTGGCAAGATCAGAATTAATATCGCGAAACCCCTTCGGCGTTACAGGCCCTTTGCGCATGAGATTATTTTACTCTTCTTGGGGAACAATGAAAAGGGTGCGGACGCTGACTGTTGAGTCTTCGGTCTCGCCTGTGGTAATAACTTGCATATCTTCTTCAAGCTCGCTGATTTCCGGCCCTTCCCAACTTTTGCCAAATTCAAGTGTCCGGGTTTGGTCTCCCGAACTCACCGTAACTTTTTTGCCTGTAATTTCTGTTACTTTTCCGATTACCGCCTTTCTGGTAGTTTTTGCAGGTTGGGTTGTGATGATGATGCGCCTTGCGGTCAGGACGCCGTTGCCGTTTGAATAACCCATGGCGATGATAAAGTCACCGATGGCAGTGTCATCAAAAGTTGCCGTTTTTGTCTCTGCAGCTACTTTCACAAACTGGGTGGCATCATCAACTGAAATCTGCTTAATTTCTCCATCCCCGTTTTTCATTTGAATTGACTTTTCCGTGATGTCGGTAACCGAGCCCATGTAAAAGATGGGTTTGTTGGCGGCCTCCGAGGCTTTTTGCTGCACTTTAGCGCGGACGGCATCTGCTTCGTTGGTTGCTGACTCTTCACTCTCATCCTCCT
>MGGO01000023.1:34160-34512 GCA_001792465.1 Candidatus Woesebacteria bacterium RIFCSPHIGHO2_01_FULL_44_10 | reverse complement strand
TTAAGCCACCAATTAATTTTATTTCACCGGTAAACTTTCCCGACTCGTCGGCAGCGACGATAGCATCGTCCTCCTCGCCTAAAATTGCGACAAAATTACCCGGTTTTGTTATACCACTTACTTTGCCTGGTGTGGAGGTGAGGACGACTCCTGACTCGGGTGAGGCGATTACCAAATCAACTTGTTCATTGATGATGACTTCCTCCTGTTTGGTGTTTTCCTCTTTTTTGGGGGTTAGGGCGATGTTGGCTCTCCAGACGCCGAAAGCAATTACCAGCCCCAGAAGACTTCCCGCGATAATTGCCAGAATGATCTCTTTTCGCAAGTTGGCCCAATATAGGGCATGGATTGT
>MGGO01000023.1:32944-34026 GCA_001792465.1 Candidatus Woesebacteria bacterium RIFCSPHIGHO2_01_FULL_44_10 | reverse complement strand
ATCACCCAAAGTTTCGGCTGATATTGTCACGGTTTCCCATGACCATTTTGACCACAACAAGGTTAGTAAGGTGAGTGGCGTGCAAAGGGTGATAGACGGCCCCGGCGAATACGAATTGTTGGGGGTTTCGGTCATTGGCATTGGCTCTTTCCATGATGATAAAAAGGGAGAACTTCGGGGTAAAAATACCATCTTTGTTATTGAAATTGACGGGATGAGGGTGGTTCATTTGGGTGATCTGGGGCACAAAATAAAAAGCAAAAGAGCTGAGGCGATTGGCGAAGTTGACATTTTGTTTGTTCCGGTCGGGGGTGAGTGGACGATAGACGCGAGTGTGGCGGTTGAGGTAGTTCATACTTTGGAACCCAAGATTATTATTCCCATGCACTACAAGATGGAAGGCTTAAATAGCCAGATGTATGCCAAGCTGGCTCCGGTTGAGGATTTCTTAAGTGATTTGGAGATAAAATCGCAAAAGTTGCCTGCCCTCAAGATTAAAAAAGAAGACCTGCCTCAAGAGGAGCAGATAATCTATATTCTGGAAAAGTAAGTGGCAGATCGTCTACACATCAAAATCCCGCCCCACTCGGCCGATGCGGAAGTCTCAGTCCTCGGCGCGCTTTTAATCGATAAAGACGCGGTGATATCGGTAGCTGAGTTTTTGGATCCTTCGCATTTTTACGATGAGAGGCATCGTGTTATCTATGAATGCGCTTTGGAGCTATATGAAGAGCGAACTCCCGTTGACGTTTTGACCGTTTCAGAAAAATTAAAAAAGAAAAAAGCTTACAAGGAGGTTGGGGGAGCGACTTATTTGGCTGACCTGGCGAACAAAGTTCCAACCGCAGCCCACGTTGAGCACTACGGCAAGATTGTTAAAGACGCTTCGACGAAGCGGTCCCTGATGCAGGCGGCCAGCCGCTTGGTTGATTTGTCTTTAGATGAGGGCTTGGGTGCCGACGAGCTTTTGGATAAGGCCGAAAGTGAGGTTTTTGCACTAACCCAGCGGCATATGGCTCAGGCTTTTACACCCGTCAAGAAAGCCTTGGCGGATTCCTTTGACCGGCTGGATGAGCTGCACA
>MGGO01000023.1:8608-32920 GCA_001792465.1 Candidatus Woesebacteria bacterium RIFCSPHIGHO2_01_FULL_44_10 | reverse complement strand
TGGCGGGTTTGCAACCCTCAAATTTAATTATTTTGGCCGCCCGGCCGGGAGTGGGAAAAACAACATTGGCCCTCAATATCGCCCAAAATTTGGCGGTGGGTGAGAAACAATCAGTGGGAATTTTTTCCCTGGAGATGAGCAAGGAAGAGTTGGTAGATCGGTTATTGACGGCACAAGCGGATATTGACGCCTGGAAGTTAAAGACGGGCAAGCTTTCGGAGGAAGATTTTACGAAGTTATCAAATGCCATGGGCGAGCTGGCCGAGGCGCCGCTTTATATTGATGACACCCCGGCGCTTTCGATTCTGGAGATGCGGACCAAAGCCCGGCGTCTGCAGGTCGAGCACGGCGTTGACCTCTTGATCGTTGATTATTTGCAGTTGGCGAGAAGCCGCAACCTGGAAAATCGGGTTCAGGAGGTTTCGGAGATTTCCCAGGGCCTTAAAAACTTGGCCAGGGAACTTAAAATTCCGATTCTGGCTCTGTCTCAGCTCTCCCGGGCCGTCGAGCAGCGGGGGACCAAACGACCGCAGTTGGCTGATTTGAGGGAATCCGGAGCCCTGGAGCAAGACGCCGATGTAGTTATGTTTTTGTGGCATGAAGATGAAGAGAATTTGGAAAACATTAATTTGGATATTGCCAAGCACAGAAACGGGCCAAACGGTCAGGTTCAGCTTCGCTTCCGCCCCGACAGAATTAAATTTTTTGGGAGAGAAACAAAAAGAACTAAAGAAGAGATTAATTAGGCAAGTGGCGCGGGAGGGACTCGAACCCACACGAGGTGTTATCCTCACAGGTTTTTGAGACCTGACTGTCTACCAATTCCAGCACCGCGCCAGGTGCTTTATATTTTACCATAAATAGGGTAAAATAGCCTCATGATTTCGGCAACAGCGCTTAAAAATGGGACTACATTTTTGCTTTCCGGGACGCCTTACAGGGTAGTTAAATATGCTCACCAGAAAATAGGCAGGGGAGGAGCAACGGTCAAGCTTTCGGCCAGGAATCTTGTTAATGGGAACCTCGAAGAAAAAACAATGAACTCCACGCTCAAGGTCGACGAGATTGCAACGGTTAAGAAGCAACTGACATATCTTTACCAGGACGGCGTGAACGCTTCTTTCATGGACCCTGCCTCTTTTGAGCAAATTGAGGTACCGGTGGAAGTACTTGGGGATGACCTGGCCTATATCAAGGAGGGCGGAAATGCCGACGTGCTTTTCTGGGGGGATAAAGCCCTGTCGGTTGAAATTCCGCCCAAAGTTACTCTGACTGTGGTTGAAACTGACCCAGGAGTCAAGGGTAATACGGCAAGCAATATTTATAAACCGGCAAAGCTTGAAAACGGCATTTTGATCAAAGTTCCATTATTTATTAAAAGTGGAGACAAAATCAGGGTTGACACGCGAACCGGGGAATACGTAGAGCGAGTTAGCTAATCCACCAAAAGCTGGCTGCAATAACCAGAAGCTGAACTGTCATGCCTACTGCGAATTTTGTTTCCACTTGGAGTGACCGTTCAAAATCGACATATTTTTTGATTAGCCCCTTGCGTTGGTTAAGCAGGAAATAGGGGGACTTAGCAAGATCCGGCAAAACCGCAAAGAAAGAGGCCGCCAAAATCACTGCGGCATGGCGATAGTCGGGGAGCGCGCGGGAAGCAATATAAAACCCAATAGCAAGCGAGACGGCCACGTCCGTCAGTGCAAAAACAATCGTATTTTTTGAAACTCGACCGTTTTTTTGGGTTTCTGTATAGCTGTGGGGGTTCCAATGGGGGATTCGATCAAGGATAAAATGGCTTCCAATTGCCAGGGGAATAGCAATCAGGGGATTTGGGATTTTTGTCGCGATGGCCGCTCCAACCGCAACGTGTGGTGATTCAAGCACAGTTGGTATATATGTTATACTCTCATCAAATCCCATGTCAACGATAGAGGTAGTCTCGGCTATTTTCGGTGCACTGGTATTTCTTTTTATTTTTTGGCGGCGACTTAAGGAAGATTACGAAAGCCAAGCCATTTTCTCAATCGCATTTTTTATGTTGACAGGGGTTTTGGCTGCCGGCCTTTTTGTAAGATACTTGCCTCGGTTAAATGCTTGGTGGTTTTGGGCCGATTTTCTGGGACTTGCCGTGGGTTTCACTTTAGGGATCTTGAAATTCAGACTCAAGTTTTATGAGCTTCTGGAAGCATCGTGTTTGGCAAGTCTTTTTTGGCTTGCTTTCGTTTTTGTCGCCTACACATTGGTAGATAATAACTTGCCGGGACTTATTGCCAGCACTTTCATAATCGCCCTTATTGTTAGTTTTTATTTAGTTGACGGTAAGTATAAAAGTTTCAGTTGGTATAAGTCTGGGAAGATTGGTTTTTCCGGCCTGGCGATCTCGGGCATATTTTTTTTGACTCGGGCGGTAGTTTCGTTGTTGACACAAAACGTGGTATCATTTGTTAGCGAGTACGATTCAATTGCCTCGGGCATTTTGGCTTTTGGATCTTTTTTGTTACTGTATAATTTAGCGATTAAAAAATGACGAAAAATGTTTCTTTTCCTGCTAGTCTGGTAGCACCGGTAGCAGGATTTTTGAGAGATCAGCTTAAAAAACTTGAGCGCAGAAAAGCTGATATTAAGGAAGAGGATCCTTTCAGCAACGAAAGCCGGGTTACGGACAATGCCGCGCCTGACACCGAAGCGGAGGAACAATTCGGCCACGCCAGGACATCAGCCATCAGAGAGCAGATAGACCGCAAAATAATTCAGACCAGAAAAGCTTTGACGCGTATTAAGTTAGGCAAATACGGTGTTTGTGAGAAATGTGGTGAAATGATTGACACCGACCGCTTGATGATTTATCCGGAAGCTACGCGCTGTGTCAAACACTCCTAAAATTATTAGCCAGGACGATCAGATACTGATTTTAGATAAGCCGTCAGGCTGGATCACAAACGAGGCGGACACAACCACAGATCAACCAGTCATCCAAACCTGGCTCAAAAAAAATCATGAATCATCAATCATAAATCATCAATCACTAAGGTCGGGGATAGTGCATAGATTGGACAAGGAAACGAGTGGAATTCTGATTGTTGCTAAAACCAAAAAAGCATTTGAGAACCTTCAACAGCAGTTTAAAGATCGTAAAATTTCAAAGACCTACACCGCTTTGGTACACGGCCAGGTTGAACCCAAAGAGGGGACAATTGAAGCCCCCGTGGGTAGGCTGCCTTGGCGGCGCGACCGGTTTGGAGTTCTCCCTGGTGGGCGGGAAGCGACAACTGGTTACAAAGTTCGGGAATATTATAAAGATTATACTCTGCTTGAATTGAAACCAAAGACTGGGAGAACTCATCAAATTAGAATTCACTTAAAACATCTCGGCCACCCGGTTGTCGCTGACACTTTTTATGCCGGCCGTAAAACCGCCCGTGCCGACCGGCTCTGGTGCCCCAGGCTTTTCCTTCATGCCAGCGGCATTTCCTTTACCCATCCGGAAACTGGGAAAGAAATCTCTTTTAAGTCGAAGCTTCCTGCTGATCTCCTCCAAGTCTTGACAAATTTGAAGAAGGTGTGATATCCTACCGCCACAATGACCGCAGAGGGGATTAAAAGGGGAAAAGAAGTAAGAGGTCGATCTGAAGATTTTTGGTCCAATACAAGAAGAAGTGCCCTTAACTCGACATATATTTTGGCCCAAGTTTTGGTTGACTGCAGTTTACCAGTGAGAATTTCTCGGGTTGCCACCGATGCCAATGGAAACAGGCTCAGTCATGACGTAGCGATTTATGCTGAAGGGGTAGGGGAGGAAGCTCTCGAGACTATTAGCGATACACCAGAACTTAGTGCTCTTTTGGCGGCTACGGAGATAAGCACGGTTTACTTAGGAGATAAGTTGGTAGATTGTGAGTGGGATGAAGAAACCAAAAGGAGGATTGTAGGGCTTCATCATGCGGAAAGGAATAGAACGTGGAAATATTATGCCAGGCGGGAGGTAAATGTTGGTGAAAAAGAACGTTATAATCAATGGGCTGACGAAGATAAAGCTAAAACAAGAAGAGTGTTGGGAGATCTAAGGCCTCTGAGATCTAAGGATATTAGGCAACTCATTGAAGAAGTTGTTGACCGTGAACTTCCGGGTATTTTAGCTTCTAACACTCCCGGAGTGTAAGTACACATTATTGGAACAAACTCCAAAAATCTTGACTTTCTTTTCTCCCGCGTGGTATCTTTCGGCCAGAAGAGGAGGTGAAGATAGGTGAAGATAAAAAAAGAAGGTGTAGGTGAAGAGATCGCCACCGGGGGTATCGACCTTGACAGATACCTTGTTGATACTAGTAATATCGAACCAGACGTGGCTAGAGGTGACGCCTTGGACTGGGCAAAGGGTTACAAACTAGACACTGAAAAATTTGGTGATGATGACGCTTATGTTCAAAAGATCCAAAACGCTATAGAATTCGCAGAACATGGTTATTGGGCTCCCCTTGGCGGTCTCGTGTTGGAAACAGCGGAAGAGATGATGCTGGGGGTTGGTGACATTGAGACCCAAGTTAACTTTCAGGATTTTGTGAGTGGACTCAAGTTTATAGGTTTAGCCTTATCTATGAAGACCGATGAGATGCCCGATAGAATTCTGATTAAAGAAAAGGTGGTGGAAATAAACACCCAGGTCAGATTCTTTTAGGGGGTTAAAACTGTAGTCAGTTCTAAACACACGGGGAATGTACTTGTGTGCTTCATGTTGACAAAGTTCTAAATTTGTACTAAATTGTAAATATGCGAATAATTTCAGCAGGGGAGTTAAGGGAAAATTTGGCTGATGTCTTGGAAAAGGTTGCCATCGGTGGTGATAGTTTTGTTGTGTCAAAATTTGGAAGAGAGAAAGCGATGATTGGTCCTGTTAGGATTCAAAGAAAAAAAAGTCAGAAGAAAGTGGACTTTTCAAAACTTGCCGCCTATGGTATGTGGCAGGACAGAAAGGATATCAAAGATACGGCCAAGTGGGTGGCTGATCTTAGACGGAGGCAATCTCTTCGCATCCACAATTAAAAAAAGTGAAGCTACTTTTTGATACCACTGTCATTGTCGACTTCCAGCGAAAAAGGGAAGGAATTGTTGATTATTTAAACAAACAGAACGAAGTTGTAGTCTCCACGGTCACGGCAGGGGAGACAATCCAAGGGGCAAGGAGCAAAAAAGAGTTAAGAGATATTCAAGAAATGATCGGACATTTTAAAATATTGCCCATAACGGCTGAAGTATCTGCTTTAGCTTTGGAATATTTGGAAAATTACAGTTTGGCGTACGGTCTTTTGATTTTAGATGCTCTGGTGGCAGCAACGGCGACAAAAAATAGGTTTACTTTAATAACCTCCGATACTAAACATTTCAAAATGATTGGGGAACTGAAACTCCAAGACTGGAATAAGCTTGAGCTTTAATTTACACTTAATTGTGGAGTTTTCACAGATTGCGCTTCTTTTAGTAGTTGCTGCCGGATTTGGCATTGTGGCCCGCGCGCTAAAACAACCGCTTCTTGTAGGTTACCTATTTGCCGGTCTTATTCTTTCTGTTTTTGGTATGGTGCGAAATGTTGAGGTGGCCAGTGGTTTGGGGCAGATAGGGGTTACTCTTCTTTTATTTCTTGTCGGGTTGGAGATGAAACTTACTGACCTAAAGTCAATCGGGAAGGTAGCTCTTCTCACCGGAGTAGGGCAAATTATTTTTACTTCAGCTATGGGTTTATTTTTAGCCAGGATTTTAGGGTTTGGAATCTTGCCAAGCGTTTACATCGCTCTTGCCCTGACTTTCTCCTCAACGATTATTGGAGTTAAGCTCTTGGGAGCTAAGAATGCTTTGGATGGGCTTTATGGCAAAATTGTCATCGGCTTTCTTTTAGTTCAGGATTTAGTAGCAATTTTGATATTAATGTTTCTTTCGGGAATGAGTCGGGGAGACTTTGGTGTCGTTGACTACTTTGCCATTGTTTTTAAAGGCGGGGCGCTTTTGCTTTCGGTTTGGTTTTTGTCCAAAAAAATCTTACCCATGATTTTTGAGAAATTTATTGCCCTTTCCGATGAGCTTCTTTTTATCGCAAGTATTGCTTGGGCTCTGGGTTTGGCTAGCTTGGTTGCGGGGCCTCTGGGTTTTACATTGGAGGTGGGTGGCTTTCTGGCTGGCCTGGCCCTTTCTAACCTACCTGAACACCTGACCATTGCCGCCAAAACCCGGGGTTTGCGGGACTTTTTCTTAACCATTTTCTTCATGGCTCTGGGGACAAAGCTCGTCGTTGGACCAGTGGGGTCAATTTTCTTGCCTGCCTTGGGACTTTCTCTTTTTGTGTTGGTCGCCAAGCCCTTGATTGTCTTAGCCATGATGGGGGGACTGGGATACAAGAAACGGACCGGTTTTTTGACGGGACTGACCGTGGCTCAAATTAGCGAGTTTTCCCTGATTTTGGTGGCGATGGGAGCAACACTGGAACACGTTGACGAGTCAGTCGTGGCTTTGGTGATTTTAGTGGGTGTGATCACGATGACCCTTTCGACCTATATGGTTGGCGGGGCAGAAAAAATTTACAAATTGGTCAGTCACCTGCTTTCAATTTTTGAGAGAAGCAACACTCGTGAGGCCGCACTGACGGTTGAGCGCGAGATGCGGGATCACATTATCATGGTTGGGTGCGACCGCACCGGCAGGGCCCTTTTACCGTTTTTAATGCGCCGGGCACCGGTTTTAGTAATTGATTTTAACCCTAAAGTGTTTGAAACTCTGACTGCCAACAAGACCCCGGTTTTGTTTGGAGACGTAAATGAACCAGAGATTATGGACATTGCCAAATTAAGATGGGCGAGGCTTGTTATTTCCACTATTTCAAACGGTCAAGACAATCTGAAACTTTTGGAACTCATTAAGTCCAAAAAGGCGAGTATCAAAGTGATCATGGCGGCAGCAACCAGAAAAGAGGCCATCAGGCTTTATGAAAAAGGAGCAGACCTGGTTGTCGTTCCCGAGATGATTGCCGGGGAGTATATGAGGCATATTTTAAAAACCTACGGTATGGGAGATAAGATTGACAAAATAGGTAAAAGCCATTTTATGAGACTAATCGGAAAATGACAAAAACACGCCTGTCCAAAAGAAGAATCAAAAAATCCCCCAAAAGAAGAGGACTTTGGTTGTTTTTTGCTCTTTGTTTTTTGCTCTTTGTTTTGGGCTATTTTCTGTTTGTTTTTCAGAAGCCTTTTTTCGCTAAAGACCGAAACTTAAGTATTGCCGTTGTCAACCAAGACGGCAGCGTGGATGTGATGGTAGTTAATCCGATTGCCGAAACCATAACCACCATTACAATTCCCGGAAATACTGAAGTGGTGGCGGCAAGGCAGTTGGGGACCTGGAGAATAAAAAGCATTTGGAAATTAGGTGAGCAGGAAAAGCTCTCGGGGCAGCTTCTGGTTGAAACGATCACCAAGACATTTAATTTTCCGACTGAGGCCTGGACCGACGGGCGAAAGACTAATTTAACTGTTTTGGACAAAGTGAGACTGGAGTTTTTTACGAGGGCGGTAAAGGCGGCGAGTAAAAATAATATCAATTTAGGGCAAACCGGTGCACTCGTCCAGACCAAGCTGGTGGATGGGGAAGTGGGCTATAAGTTAACTGGAAAAACTCCACCTTCAATTCTGGCCATTTTTGGTGAGACTAATATTTCCCAGGAGGGCTTTTTAGTGACTATTGAGGACGCTACAGGAGTAGCGGGGGTGGCCAGGCAGGTGGGTAAGATAATTGAAGTTCTTGGAGCAAAGGTGGCAGTCATTTCAGAGAGTAAGGAGGATGTTGAGGGCTGCGTTGTCGTGGGACCTGAATCAGTTACACTGGAGAAAATTTCCAGGATTTTTTCCTGTAAAAAAGAGAAACAGCCGGAGGAGAAAAGTGTAAAAATTATTCTGGGTCGTAGCTTTGGGGAACGGTTTTAGGGAAGGAAATGACTCCTTTGACTTTCGGACCGCGTTTGATCTCTCTTAAAAAAACACCAACTTCTTTTTCGGAAGCAGATTTGATAAAAGCTTCATACTGATTTTCGTTCTCAATGAGCTTTTTAAGATGAGCTGCCATGTCGTCGGCAAGCCGGCCGATGTACCTGTCGTCGGATGTTGTGGCTGTGACCCGGCGGCCGGTAACCACCACCTGGACCGGATCGCCGGCATCGAGCAAAGTGATTAACTTGCGGTCACCCAGGTTAATAAGGTGGACAATTTTTGTTTTGCCCGGTTCTTCCAAAAACATTTCCGACTTTTGCCTGCCGGCTGGCGAGGCGGGGAGTTTGGGGACCTTTGCCGCTGCTTTCCATTTGGCTACGGCCTTAGTCGCGATTTTGTTTTCAGAATCAATGGCAAGAACTTTTTTAGAAGTCTCCATAGCCTCCTTAATTTTTCCAAGCTCACCACAGGCTTTGGCGAGGCGGTTTAAGGCATTAATGTCAGTTTCGTCCTCGGCGATGATTGATTTATTGATTTTTTCGGCTTCCTCCCAGTCAGCCGAGAGGGCGGAGGCAATTGCCAGTTTATCTAAGTGGTGACTCATGGGCAGTAATTTGGGCTTTAACTAGTCAGTATAGGTGTGTAAAGTAGTGTGTCAAGGAGATGTTAATTTGCGGCTGCAATTTCAAGCTTACTAATTCTTTCAACGGTATCTTTTATCTCACTGACGTCCACTTCGATTGTTTCTAATCTGTCATGAGTTTTTTCTATCTTGTCGTCAATTTTTTCAAGCTGAGGTATGACGACTTTATCAATTCCAGCCGCCACGACGGCAACCATTTCATCTTTATCTTTCTTGTTCATATTCTGATCTTAGTTTGGAAGTAGGTGAGTGTCAATGGTAGAATACAGGTATGAGTGGGCATAGCAAGTGGAGCACAATTAAGCATAAAAAGGCGGTTACAGATGCAGCCCGTGGCAGGCTTTTTAGCCGGTTGGTTAAAGCCATTGCTATTGCTGTCAAAACGGGTGGGGGAGCTGATCCAGATGCTAATCCCAAACTTCGGGTGGCCATGGAAGCGGCCAAGGCGGCTAATATGCCTAAGGTTAATATAGATCGGGTAATAACCAAGGCAAGCAGCGAAGGAGAGAATTTTGAAGAAGTAACATATGAGGGTTTTGGTCCGGGGGGCTTTGGGGTCATTGTTGAAGCGGCGACTGATAACCGAAATAGAACCGGTCAGGAAATAAAAAGCATTTTTGAAAAGCGGGGAGGGCAGTTGGCCGGCCCGGGGGCAGTGTCTTACAATTTTGAGCCAAAGGGCTATTTATCAATTAAAAGAAATGAGAATTTGGATGAACAAATGCTGGCTTTAATTGATCTTGGAGTAGAGGACATGGAAGAAAGTGAGGACGGCATTGACGCGTATGTTTCCTCAAGCGAGCTTTTTGAAGTTAAAAACAAAGTTGAGGCAGCAGGTTTTAACGTCAACTCAGCAGAACTTATTCAAAAACCCAAGACCTTTCATAAACTGGAAGGGGAAAGGGGAGCCAAAGCAATAGAGTTTCTAGAAGCCTTAGATGAGTTGGACGATGTTCAAAAAGTTTTTGAAAATCTCGATGTTAATACATGAGTAAAAGAAAAAAATTTTTAATTACTTCCGCCCTTTTGGCATCCGGCTTTGTGGGTATAAATTTCTTGGATAATGAGGTACGGTTCTGGGCAATTGGCGGTTTGACGATTTTAACAATTGTTCTCTTTTATTGGTCACTTGCGGAAGGATTGGCCTTGGATGCGACACTTTTGACACTTGTTTTACCGGCCCTTTTTACACTCGGAGTTGGTATTTTTTGGTTTCTTTTACCGGCAACAATTTTTGCCAGAATTCCGGTTGTTGCCCTTTATGGCCTGGGAATTTATGCCTTGGGGTTGACGTTAAATATTTATACCGTTTCTGCAATTCGAACGATAGCCCTTTCCAGGGCAGCTAAAGGAGTCGGATTTGTTCTGACTCTTTTTACGGCTTTCCTGCTTTTTGACGCTTTGTTTTCGCTCAAAACTCAAATTTGGATTTTTGCGCCGGCGATTGTAACGACGAGTTTTCCGCTTTTTTTACAAGGTTTCTGGTCAACCAGATTGACAAAAGAAATTGAAAAAAAATTATTGTTTTATTCTTTAATTAGTGGTTTGTTGATAGGGGAGATTGGACTGATGCTATACTTCTGGCCGGTGACGATTGTGGTCGGATCTTTATTTTTAACCATTGGAGTTTATATTCTTTTGGGTCTCGGGCAAGCCAGTCTAGAGGGGAGACTTTTTACTCAAACAGTGCGAGATTACCTGACGGTAGGGCTTTTAGTATTTCTTTCAATGTTGATTGTCACGCGTTGGGCTGGTTGATACACCCGGGACAGGGGAGGAGTGGGGGCACAATGTCCTATAACAACACAAAAATAGCCACAAGGGGAACATTTTTCACGAAATAATTATAGGGTTTTCACGAAAAGCGACACAGACACCCTGCCGGAGAAAACCCGAAACTAGTTTTGGCCTGCCCAGCTTTGCTGGGAATACTTTGATACAGTTCCTAGCCTCAATGAGGGGCAGTACACTCCAACTCCAGGCATGATTTATGTATACGAACAAACAAAAGGCATATCACTTCACCGGGAGAGCGGTAGATGTATAGGCAGATACTGTAGAGCTTTGTATGTATAGTCGTACAATGTAACTTTTGCGACTAATCCTGGAATGACCAGAGTGGAGCGCTCTTTCAAATCAAATCTCTATTAAATATTCTTTTATTTTCTTTTTGTAAACAATTTTTATGGCTTATTTCTCTAATTTATTTTCGTCTATAAAAAATCTGTCCGGCCCGACATTTTTACCCTGGCGGCTACCCCGTTTTACCACTCCCCCTCCCCCGGCTGTAAATATGGCCGAAAAGACGACAGATAATATATTTTGAATAAAATAAAGGCCTTAAAACGCATTTGGCAAAGCCAGAAAAAATTAATCTAGTTCTATATTCTGTTGACAATATAGAAATTAGATGTTTAGAGATTGGAAAATGGTAATAGAAAGTTGAAAGTGGAAATTTGCTTTAATACCATTTGCTAATTTCTAATTTCCATTACTAATTTCATTTTTCCAAACAACCATTTTTTCAATTTAAAATTAGAAGTAGGTCGCACAATGTTGACTCTGACGTTACGTCGGAGTAAACTTTTATTAATCATGTCTGCCCAAGACAGCCCTTCGGAAATTAGGAAAAAAGTTGGAGAATTTCTGGAGTACATGGAAGTTGAACGGGGTTCCTCTCCCCTCACCATCAGAAACTACAATCACTATTTAATCCGCTTTGTTGACTGGATGAAAAAATCAGACATCCGCAGGAATTTGGTGGATATTAATCAGGAGGTCATCAGACGCTACCGGGTGTACTTGTCTCGCCTACCGGTTGGAAAAGATGCGACAATGGCCAGGAAAACTCAGGGCTATCACGCTATTGCCATCCGCTCTTTTTTGAAGTGGCTTATTAAAAACGACTACAAAGTCATGGCGCCAGATAAAATTGATTTACCGAAAAATGCCGAAAGACAGGTGAAATTTTTAAATGGCGAACAAGTTGACAGGCTGCTCAATGCCCCATCGATAACTAAAATTACAGGCAAAAGGGACAAAGCTATTTTGGAAGTTTTGTTTTCCACCGGCCTTCGTGTCAGTGAACTGGCAAAGCTAGATCGAGACAAAGTAGATTTGGAACGAAGAGAATTTGGAATAGTTGGTAAGGGGGGAAAAGCCCGGGTCGTTTTTCTTTCCCGCCGCGCCGCTGAGTGGATCGATAAATATTTGAAAGCCCGGGATGATCACTTCAAACCCCTTTTTGTTCGGCATAAAGGCAAAGTCGAACCCACAACCCCTGATGAGTCTATGCGCCTTACTCCCCGCTCGATTCAGCGTCTAGTTAAAAAATACAGCCATAAAATGAAATTACCGGTTGAAGTTACGCCACATGTCATAAGACATTCCTTCGCGACTGATCTACTTATGGCGGGGGCGGATTTGAGAAGCGTTCAGGAAATGCTTGGCCACAAGAATGTTTCCACAACTCAGGTCTATACCCACGTCACCGATCGCCAACTTCGCGAAATGCACGAACGGTTTCATGGAAAGAGTGGGGGTGGATGATCAATAGCTTCAAGAAAGGGCGCAACTTGTTCTATATAAAGCCTCTGACCTAATATCTTACTTTCAGTAAATTCTAAACCGTTAATTCTCTGGACCATTGTTACTCTAAGTCTGTGCAGCGCTTCGTCTACCGACCTTCCGCTCTCCCCTGTCCACATAAATGTTCTCATAATCCCGATTGCTCCAAAGCCAGCAAGAAAATCAGCGTCTTTAAGAATTTTACCCTCTATAGATGTTGGAGAATGATCTGGTTGATCGTGCTCTTGTATAGCTTGGACTACTAGATCGATAAAGTTTTCGGGCCAATGAGCTTCTGTCATAATTTCTTTAGCCTTTTGAACAGAGAGACCAATGCTTTCAGCGCCATGGAGATTTGTATCTTCGCGGCCGGCGTCGTGGAGAATCGCTGCAGCCTTGATTACTTCAAGGTCACCTCCATGAATTTGATGAAGTTGTAATGCGTAATCTGATACCATTTTTGAATGTTCTGGCCCATGGCTTGTTCCGCGCTGTGGTTTAAGCGCTTCCCAAAGTATCTCAATGTTAACAAGCGTTTCTTGGCCTCTCATTTTCTGCTCTTATTACTAGCTTCCGGCCCCGTTTGTCTCTCAACTGGTCTTGGAAGTGAACTAAATATCTTTGCTGCGGGTTCATAATTGCCGTGTGTAGTCTTTCTCCTAGATTCTCTAAATTTGACATTCTTCACCTCCTTTGATAAAACTTTATACACTTAATTCAAAGCTACTTCTTGACATAACTCTGAAATATCTTTGACTTATTTTTGACATGAGAAAAGGTTATTATCATTACTTGCCTAAAGATTATTTTGACGGGCTTTATGAGAGAGTGGTTGCTAAATTGGCCCGGGGGCAGAATGTATTAATTTCGGCGATGCGTGGTGGTGGCGGGAAAACATTTTTAAATTTATTTCTTAATTTTTCCAAGAAAGATGGCCTCTTCCCGAAAATCTATTATTACGACCCAGAGTTAGAGTCAAAAAAATTAGTAGATTTCGTTGGCGAGATGGTCAACGTGTCGGGTAAAAAAATTATTGTTGTTAGGCTTTTTGAAAACTTGGAAAATAAACGGGAAGTTTTAGAAACATTGAATAGCCTCCGGCACCCTTTTCCCGAAAAACTAACATTTTTGTTGATTGTTAACCATACTGCTCTTGCCGAACCCGAAGACTATTTTGGTTACTCAACTCAGTTTTTTTCTGAAAGATTTTATATTCAACCCTTTAACCTAAAGGAAACCATCAGGATGATCGAAATCAATTCAAAATTTTATGGTTGGCGGATTAATGAAAGGAATTACAACAAGATATACGCCCTTTCAGGTGGTAATCCCAGACTGATTAAATATATTTGTAAAGATATCGATGAGAAGCAAGCAACTCTAGATTCGATCAGTAAGTTTTTAGCCAATCCGGCAATTAAGTTTCAGCTTGATTATTTTACTAAGCTTCTTTTACAAGAGAAAACAGAAAATCTCAAGGTGCTCGGGATTTTGGATGAAAAGCCAAGAATAAAATCAGAACTCTTAGCCAAGTATTTTGTTGATTACCAATCAAGAATAGTTGATGAGCTCTACCCCACCCTGACCAATCTGGAAAGAAAGATTTTTACCTATCTTTACGAGAATAAAAACAGGATTGTTTCAGTAGATAAGCTTGGTGATTTAACGGAGATGGCCGGACACGAATTCTCCTTGTGGGCGATTTATAAGCTTATTTCTCGCGTAAAGTCAAAAATCGCGAAGCTTTTTAAAATAAGAGCAATTAAGGGGCAGGGTTATTTGTTGGAAACAGCAAATTGACACCCGGGGGTTTTGGTGGTTCAATTAGAGATATGAAATTAACTAATGAGGATTTCAAAGCTTTTAAAGACTTGGTTGAAGTTACACTTGACGAAAAAATTGAAGAGAAAGGACTTGTTACCAGAGCTGACATTAGTCACTTGCCTACTAAGGACGAGTTTTATGCGGAGACGGCCAAACTCTATAAAAAGATGGAAGATATTGAAGAAGCATTAGATATCGTTAACGATCGAAGCTCAGAAAATCGTGATCGTATCGAAGATCTTGAAGAAATTCATCCCGGCGGACGCCACGCCATTGCAGCATGATTACATTTATCCTCCCCGGTTATTCGCCTAGTAATCGCCAGTGGGCCGAAGAGGTGGCTAATAAGCTTCAAGTGACTGGTGAGATAAGGCCTATTATCTGGGATCATTGGGATGACTCTAACGCAGTTTTTAAACCCGAGGAAAAAGTCCAGATGTTGATTGGGATTATGGCCGGGGGAAGCGCCAATATTATCGCCAAATCAATCGGAACTTTAGTTGCCTCGCTACTTATTTCCCAAATTCCAAAACAGATTACGAAAGTAATTTATTGTGGAATTCCTTCGGGGAACTTTAAAAATTATCAGGAAGTCTATACTAAGGCGATGACTTTCCTACCGGCTGACAAAATTTTAGTTTTACAAAACCAGGCGGACCCTCTGGGGAGCTTTGAGGTAACCCAGGCCGCTATCCAACAAACTAATCCTAAAATAACGGTTAAAAGCATGCCCGCCTCTGACCATAACTATCCCTATTTTGATGAATTTCAGAAGTTCATTGGCTAGGCTCTTCCTCCCCACTTTTCTCCAGCGCGGTGATGGCCGTGCAGCAATCTGATTTTTTGGCAAAGCGCATGAGGATCACACCCTGGGTAATGCGCCCTAATCTCGGGATATTTTTAGTTGGCAATTTGATAATTTGACCATGCTTGCTGGTGATAACGATCTGGTCGATTTTGTTTGTTACCATCACGGCACTAGTTAGTTTGCCCGTTTTGGCACTGACCACGGCTGCTTTGACTCCTTTACCCCCTCTTCTTTGAACCGGGAAAAGTTCAACGCGGGTTTTCTTGCCCAATCCCCGCTCGGAGATAGTTAAAATGTCGCGGAAACTCTTTTTACGGCCGTCTTTGGGCACATTCAGTTTTTCCGGGAAAACCTCGAGGGCAATGACTTTATCTCCATCAGTTAGTTTGATTCCCCTAACTCCCTGAGTCGCTCGGCCCATCGGCCGAACGTTGCCTTCCGGAAACCTAATGGATTTGCCGCTTTGAGTAATGAGCAAAATATGATCTTGGCCCTTAGTCGGGTGAACGTTAACGAGTTTGTCCTTCCCGGTTAATTTAATGGCAATGAGGCCATTGGCTCTTAAGTTTTCAAAGTCGCGGATCGAGGTTTTTTTGACGATCCCGTCGGAAGTGGCCATGATCAGGTATTTAACCTCTTCCCCATCAATGGGCAGAATCGAGCGGATTTCCTCCCCCGCATCGAGGTTTAAGATATTAACGATTGCCGTTCCTTTGGCTTGGCGTGAAGCCTCGGGAATCTCCCAAGCTTTATTGCCAAAAACCTTGCCGGTGTCAGTAAAGAAAAGAATTGTGTCGTGGGTGCTGGCACCAATCAGATGTTCAATCTCATCCTCCTCTTTGGTGGTCATACCTAAAACCCCTTTGCCACCGCGCCGTTGACTTCTGAATGTGACTCTGGGAACTCTTTTAATGTAGCCGGTTTTAGTGACGGTAATGAGAGTATCTTCCTTGGCAATCAAGTCTTCTTCCGAAAACTCTCCCAAATTTTGTTTGTAGATTTTGGTTGCCCTGGCATCGGCGTGCTTTTCTTTTAACTCAGCCAGTTCGTCCTTGATCACTTTCAAAACTTTCTTGGGGTCTTTTAAGATTGCGGTTAAGCGATCGATGAGTTTTTTGATCTCCTCGTATTCCTGTTCGATTTTCTCCCGCTCCAGCGCGGCGAGCCGCCGTAGCTGCATGTCCAAGATTGCGGTGGCTTGAATTTCAGTAAAACCAAACTTCTTCATTAAGTTATCTTTAGCGTCCTCCTGGGTACGGGAAGCCCGGATGGTTTTGATGACGGCGTCAAGATTATCAAGCGCAATTTTCAAGCCCTCCAGGATGTGGGCTCTTCTTTTGGCGGCGGTGAGATCAAAAATGGTTCTTCGGGTGATTACTTGCTGGCGGTGCTTGACGTATTCGACCAAGATTTGCTTGAGGGTTATCTGGTGTGGCACACCGTCAATTAGGGCCACAAAGTTGGCCGGAAAACTGTTTTGCAGCTTGGTTTTTTTATAAAGATTGTTGAGAATACTTTTGGGCCGGGCGTCTCTTTTTAAATCAATGACCACCCGCATCCCGTCTTTGTCTGACTCATCCCGAAGGTCCGCAATGCCGACTAATTTTTTGTCTTTAACCAGATCTGCGATTTTAGCAACCAGGTGGGCTTTATTAACTTGATATGGAATTTCGGTGATAATTATTTGGTTTTTGCCTTTTGTCCCCTCCTCAATTTTGGCAACGCCCCGAACGACAATCTTGCCTCGCCCAGAGGCATAAATGTCCCTTAAGGTCCCGGCTCCGTAAATGACTCCCCCGGTTGGGAAATCGGGCCCGGGAATAATTGTTACCAACTCATCAACGTTAATGTCAGATTCAAAACTGATCTTGGTGGTTTTAATTTTATCGATATCGATTTGTTTGTCCGTACCAGAGGCAACCAAGTTAATTTTTTTAATTACAAATTCTGTCTCTTTCTCTTGCTCTGGCTGTCCGATGGCTTTGCCTTTATCAATAGTGGCGACAACAGCGTCAATCACCTCTCCCAAGTTGTGGGGTGGAATTTTAGTGGCCATTCCGACCGCAATTCCCTCGCTGCCCATTAAAAGTAAATTAGGTAAAAGTGCGGGTAAATAAATAGGTTCGGCCAGAGTGGCGTCGAAGTTATCGACAAAATCGACGGTCTCTTTTTCAATGTCGGCCAGCAAATACTCGGTGATTTTATCAAGCCTAACTTCTGTATACCTCATTGCCGCAGCAGAGTCCCCGTCCACGCTGCCAAAATTGCCCTGGCCATCGATTAAGGGATAGCGCATAGAAAAGTTCTGAGCCAGGCGAACCAAGGCGTCATAAACGGCCATATCTCCGTGGGGATGGTATTTACCTAAAACTTCACCGACAACCTTGGCCGATTTGGTGTAAGCGGAAGTTGGCCGCAAACCCATGGCGTGCATGGCGTAAAAAATTCTTCTGTGAACGGGTTTGAGGCCGTCACGAACGTCTGGGAGAGCTCGAGCAACAATGACGCTCATGGCATAGTCCAAGTAAGATTTGGAGAGTTCTTTAGTAATTTCTACAGGTTGTACCTTACCAATATCCACGTTTAATTCTACCTTTTTTGAGGCTAGACAGCAAGCGGAATTTCAATCTTTTTTAAGGCTATTTTGTGGCCTTTGAGCTTTCTGGTGACTCCGGCCAGAAAAGCCGCTCCGGCCAAGGAAGCAAAGCCGACAATAACAAAAAGGCTGCGGTAACCAAATGTTGCGGCCAAAAGTCCACCCAAACCGGCAGTCAGGGCTGCTCCCAAATCTGTGGCCGTGTAATAAAGGCTCCATTCTAGCCCTTCCTCTTTTTTGTCAATGTGGCGGGTAAAAAGAGCTAGCCAAGCGGGATATGCCAGCCCGCCGCCAACGCCATAAACAACTTGAATCAAATAGACGTGGATTGGAGTTCTGGCAAAAACAAAAAGGAAAGCAGAAACCGAGATCAGGAGTGTACCCGCAACCATGGTCCAGAAGTCGTCCCACTCGCCCTTTTTAAGATCAATGAATCTGGCTACGGGAATTTGTACCAAACTCTTGGTTAAAAAATAAATTGTCGCCGCCAAGCCAGCAATTGCGACAGACCCACCTTCAATTTGTTCAGTAAAAAAAACGGCAATAATTGGGCTAACCAGTCCCCAACCCGAAAGCATCAAAATATCCGAATAAGTTAGGTATTGAATAACTTGATTGACTCTGACGCCTTTGAGGAAGTTTTTGGAGAGCCGCATGTCTTAATTTTATCACATTGAGCAGCGTGGCCAAAAGCCGCCGCCGAAGCGAGCTAGGATGTAGGCAGCGGTTTTAATTGATTCCTCGGCACTGGTTCGTAAGGTAGGGTCGGGGTTGGCTCCAATTTGAACTCGGTACTTTTGCCAGGTTAAGGATCCAAATTGAAACATGCCTACATAATCTCCATTGATTGCCAGTGGGTTATAGTGGGATTCACAGTTGGCGATGTATTCAAGCATATTTTGATCGGCTGAAAACTCACTGGCAAACCTGGTAAACAAAGGTTCAAGGTCCGCCGGTGGCCAAACGTCGGGTGTAGGTGTGGGTGCTTGGCTCGGCGACGCCTCAGGCGGCGACGGCTCGGGTGTTTGGCTCACTTTTGGGGAAGGCGACCCGTCCTCACTGAGCTCGGCCGAGGCAAGGGGCGGCTGGGTTACCTCAACATTTTCAGCTAAAACTTGGGTTTGGGGTGGCTGAGAATTTGCAATCAGTGCTCCGGTTGTCGCGGGAATACTGGTTAGAAAGAAACCAAATAAAAAGTATTTAGCGAGTTCTCCCATTTTTCGAAGCCATAACTGGTTTGGTAACAAAAAGAAGACCAATTCCCAGAATCCCGGTTGCCACAGCAATTGCCCCCCAGAGTCTAGCAATTTGAGTCAACAGTGGCGGGGCCAGTGTTCCCAGAAGAATTTGGGCCGGTTCCCGCCCTTGCATTACCAAATCTTTGGCGGCAACGATAAGTCCGGTAATAACGGCTGAAACGATTAAAGTTATTCCGGGCAAAGTAAGTTTGTGCCCGCCTTCGGTTAAGCGGTACAGGCCAAAGAAAGAAAGTCCAAGCAGGCCAAAAGAGATAACTAGAGTGGCAGTCGCGGTCAAGCCGGTGTGGCGCAAATATTGATAGCCCAAAGGTGTGGCTTGGGCGCCGGGCAAAATGTTAAGCAGTTCTTCAAGGCCCATCTCCTCGGTTTGGAGGGTAAAGTTTTTAGGCAAAATTCCTCGGGGCAATTTACTCACCGGTAGATAAACCAAGAGTCTTTCGTTCCTGGCATTCATAAAATTGATTAAATTTTGCAGATTACGGTCCACTAGATCCTGGAGATTTTCGGGAGTGACGATGACAGAAAGTGTCGCCATCTCACCCTTTTTGATTTCCTCTTGGAAAACAACCGCCAGCTTTTGGTAAGCCTGGTCGGTTAATGCCTTGTGCCAAAAAGTATAGTTTAAAACCTGGAATTTGAAAGAAATGGCAAGTAGTAAATTAATGAAAAGCGGAACAAAAACAATTACCAGCCAAATTTTACCTAAGGTTTTCATCCTTTCCATGATATCATTAATTAACTAAATGAAAAAGGTTTTGGCCTTTTTGGTGTTGATTGTCGCTGGAGTCGCAGCATACCTGTTTATGGTTGGTAAGATGCCTACTCAAATGCTTTCTGAAATAGTTGCGACGCCCACTCCCCAACCGGTTGACTATACGGCCAGCTTTGAAATTTACACTTATGGAACAAAAAGAATTTTTACCGCCGCCATGTACCACAATTTATCTGGGGATGTTTACATTGAATCTTCCGATCCAAGTATAGTCCGCGTTAAAAAGGCTGGTGTTACCTGGGGAGATTTTTTTGCCAGCCTACCCATGAAATTGACTCGTGACTGCCTGACCACCGGTACGGGCCAGACTTTTTGTAACAGCAGCGGTGGTACGCTTGGATTTTTCATCAACGACTCCCCCGCTCCGGATGCCCTTGACCAAGAAATTAAACAGGGAGATAAACTTTTGGTTACTTACAAATAATTACTGTGAACCGAAGGCTTTGGTGATCGCTTCACGGATATTGGTTCCCGAGTACCAGCCTTTGAGGTAGACTAACGTGCGTTTGCTTTTGGTTAAATCCCGCAAATAATACCGGTCGATTTTCCCACCTCTTCTTAAAAATCTCTCAATCAGTGTCTCAATCGGCGTTTTTTTGTTGATAAATCCATTATAGCACACTCCCAGCCGTATCTTTCATAAAATTTCAATTACTTTATTTTTATAATTAAATGTGATTTTGAATTTGTCAAAAAAGCCGGTGTTTCCAAGAACCGCCAGTGAGTGAGATGATAACTGGTTCGAGAAAACAATAGGAGCCTTAAAAGAGGCCATCCCCACTGGTTTAATCTCAACATCATGGATATAGCCCCTAATGGGTTCGCCACTGATACCAAGGATCTTTCTTTTCTTACCAGTGGTTAACTTTATCCCTAAAACCTCAGCAACTCCGCCATGGAAGATATTGTAATCAGCTCCACTGTCGATCAAAGCCTCTAAGCCGACTAATTTCTTTCCTTTCATCAAGATTACCGGAACAATTGATCGCCAAATAACCCTAGTTCTTTTGCCCGTAGTGGAGATGGGGACTTCTTCGGCCTTGTAGTGAAACTTTGTCATCTAAACTGGCCAACAAAGATCCCCGAAACAGTAGGGACCTTATAGAGGATTGGGATTTTAACTCCCTTTTTTCTGGCCTCGTCATATACCTTGACGGCGTTTTTACCCGAAGCAACAACAGTTTTTTCATCACTTTTCAAGGCTACCCAAAGTCCTTTGTATTTTTTGGAGAGCTCGGTCCAGTTAATCAGTGCCATGATTTATTGTAACACATCGGTTCTCACTCGTGAGCCAACCTGTCTCCTGTGTGCCGGTATTGGCACCATTTACAGGAAGCAGTTTCTTTGGGGGCTGGCCCTGCTAAAAGCTTGTCCACTTTGGCAATAAAGTCAAAAAACTTGCCGTCATCAACGGGTACTTCCAGCCAAGTTGGTGGAAAGCTAAACAGGGCTTTACCGGATTTAAAGGTAACGGTATCGGGGTAAAAAACCAGCAATCCCATCTGAGTAATTTGGACCGGCTTACCGCTGGCTGGATTTTCCAGCGCGAATTTGTATGCGGCCAGCTGGGATTGATAAACATTAATTTTGTCTTCATGCGGCTGGCTAATTTTAAGGTCCACCAGTGTGTATGTTCCATCACTTTTTTTAGCCAACAAATCATATTTTCCTTTGATATAGACATTGGTTCCGGGGACAACTCGGGACTCCACCCATCCCTCCTGCATAACCACTTTCCCGTCCGGCAAACCTTTAGCCAAAGCACTTAGATTTTTCCTCACCAACGGTGTTTGCAAACGCGTGTTGATGGCGGCAAACACTCCGGGCATGGGCATTGAAGGCTGATAAATGCCGTATTTGATTTTAAGCCAGTAACAAAGCTTACATTCTTTGTACAAATATGCAAAATCGGATGGTGAGAGTTTTAGTGGTGTTGTAGCCATTTCCCTATTCTAGCACTTCAATTCCCATCTCCCCCACTTTTTTTCCCAGAAGTTTTTGGCCCGCTGGTGAGGCGGTGGAAATAAAGGAGAAACCGTCAATATTAACCGGTGTGTTAACAAGATAAGATTCGTTGACAAAACATGGTGGCTCAACAACCTCTGGCACTGACTTATTAACAGCTTCTTCGAGCTTCATTTGTAATTTGAGTAGATTTCGAAGCCTGTTTTTATTCATCTCTACTTGGTGCTTGGCATGGAAGTGGTCCCCCGCCGTTGACCGGGAACCCTGTAGGGAAAATGCTATTGAAGTTGCATCTTCATGCGAAGACTCGGCAACCCTTTGAGCTTTTTTAACTTCTTGTCTAACTTTTTCCAATAAAACAACCAACTTTGTACGCATTGGAGTATTTTAGCACGAAAAATTACTTCTTTGGCATCACCAGAGCGGCAATGAGGTAAGCAATAATTCCTGGGACAAAGCCGGTGAAGACGACAATGGCAATCCAAGCCAGCCGAAGCAAAGTTGGATCAACGTTATAAAACTCCCCTAGCCCGCCAAAAACTCCGGAAACTTTTTTATTGGCTCGACTGCGGTACAGATTTTTTCTGGCTGCCATAAACTGATTATACAACTTAATTTTCCGAAGTGGAAGTGATAGTAAACTCACGCTGAATGACTTGTCCGGCATTGCCCACTAGTGGCTCACGGTCCTCATTGTGGAGCATGGCAATGAGAGTTTGGCCGGATTGAGTCGACTGCGAAAGATTGATGACGACGTCAACTTTAGTGGTTTCAATAAGCGCGCTTTGGCCGATAACCTGACCGGCTTTGCCTTCTTCATCTGTTAAATGGATATAAATGTAGCCGGGGCCAATCATGGAAACTGCATGAACTGTTACTTGACGACCCGACTCCTGATCCCGAACGTCAACAAAATTAGGTTCAGTAACTTCCGGTCCGGGGGCTGGTGTTGGTACTCCCGGTGGCGGAGTGGGAACGTCTGAAGGGGTAGCTTCTGGCGCTTTTTGTTTTGGCATTTTGCTGTAAAAGTAGCCTCCGGCCACAGCTACGGCAAAAGCAGCGATAATAAGGACTGAGAAAAGAACTTTCTGACGCATACTTCATGATACAAATTTAGTATAATCTGGTCAATGAAGAAAATTTTAGGGGTACTGCTGGTTGTCGGACTGGGCGTGGGCATTTTCTGGCAGGTCAAGAGTAGGATTGTGCAAAAGCCACCCACCCAGAAAATTTTGGGGGCTCCGGAGACGCTTTCCCAATCCCTTGATGTTGGTGATTATAAAGCAGCCATCTATAAAGTGACCGACGCTAGTAACCTAATCCTCATTCCCAACTTTGAAGAAAAACTTTCCGCCCGCGAGGCCAAGGAAAAATATGATTGTCAGACCTTGGTTAATGGCGGCTTTTACAGTGAGAGCAATAAACCCATTGGCCTTTTTATCACTAACAATCAATCGCTTGCCGGCTACCAAACCAACCAAACTTTTAACGGGGTTTTGTCGATTAATGATTTTGCCACGCCGCGAATCACGCGCCAGGTGCCGCGGGATAATCTCGTCCACGCAGTTCAGGCCGGTCCCCTACTGATTGAGAACGGCTCGATATTAAAAGTGGTCAGCAATGACGAGGCGGCGCGCCGGTTGGTCGTGGCTGTGACCGGGGCTAATGAACTTTATTTCGTGATGTTTTATGACCCCGATTCGAATTTTTCCGGTCCGACTTTGGGGGAACTGCCCGGGGTTCTGAAACAAGTTCAGAATGGCACAGAAATCCATTTCGCCGACGCCATTAACCTCGACGGTGGGACGGCAAGCGCCATGTACACACCGGGAGTGTCCTTGTCTGAAGCCTCACCAGTCGGTAGCTTTTTTTGCGCAAAATAGTATAATGGATTTATGAGAAGATTTTTGGTTTTTGCGATCGGCTTAGCAGGACTACTTCTTGTCGGGGCGTACTTTGTTCCCTGGCAGACAAAAAATTGGGGTAAGATTGAATTTCTCCCCGGCTCGACAATCACGGTAACCGGTGAAGCCAAGCGGGAGGAAGCGTCTCAGATTGCAACTTTTACGGCTGGGGTATCGGTTACTAATGAAGACCAAAATAAAGCAGTTAATGAAGTTAATACTAAAGCCAAAGCCATTATTGATGCTGTAAAAAACTTTGGCATAGATGAAGCAGATATTCAAACCCAGAATATAAGTATTTATCAAATTCCCGAGGTTGAAATTCAAACATTTCCCCCACAGACTCGTGAATCAGGTTGGCGGGTGAGCAACTCAATTGTGATTACCCTCAGGAACGTTGACAGAGTAAGTGAGCTGGCAGATTTATTAGCTGGGACCCAGGCAACCGAAGTCTCAGGGCCAAACTTTGCCTTGGACGATACCAGTGCCGCGCAGGTTGATCTTTTGGCTCAAGCGATTGAGGATGCGCGGACCAAAGCTCAGAAAGTAGCTGAGGCTTCGGGCCGTAAGCTCGGGAAAATTATTACGGTTACGGAAGGCGCCTCGGGCGGACCGATTTTCAGAGCACTGGAAGTTGGAACAGCCGACTCGGGTGTCCCAATCGAACCGGGTACCGAAACCCTCTCCAAAGCTGTTACAGTGGTTTTTGAGTTGAAATAGATTAGAATTCCCAACGACTGTATCTCATAATGGGGTCAACATTACAAGCTTTGCCACCCAACGATTTGCAGTCTACATTTCTATCAAAGCCTATTGATTCATCTGTCCACAAATCTCTCCTGGTTAGTAATTCTTTTACAAGATACATTTGTTGCAAGTTGTTCGTTAAAGTTTCTTCATCAGTTATCCTGGGTCCGGATATTGCTAATGAGGCGTAAAAATTAGTTGTTGCAAATATTGGAAGAGGTACACCACATCCCGCATCACGTAAGAGCCCT
>MGGO01000023.1:5586-8587 GCA_001792465.1 Candidatus Woesebacteria bacterium RIFCSPHIGHO2_01_FULL_44_10 | reverse complement strand
CTAGGGCTACGTCTAATAGTTCACTCAACCCATCCCCTCCCAACCACATGTCGTATGGCAAACTAATCTGGAACGGGACTTGGGGCTTATCGTCATGTCCAGTATTTACAGATACTTTAGGTACGCTCAAAACTCGATTTCCTAAGTGGTCGGTTCCCCAATTGTTTTTTTGTGAAGCCAAGCAAAGTACTACGCTTTTCAATCGTTTGGCTTCTTCTGGGTTTTGTAATGGCTCGCCGTTGACATAAAAGCAGCGATGCCAGTAGCTTAAACTTCTTTCAAAACCCTTTCTTTCTGCTTTTATAATTCCCTCAAGCCAATAATCCCTTTCAGACATAGACATATTTTAGCTTATAGGTTATTGGTATGCAATTTACTCTATTTACTACTTACGTTTAGTGGCGTAGGTCTGGGTGTACTACTGTACTAGTACGTTAGTACGCATGATTTTTGTACAGTTGTTTGAATCCTCCAATGGTAGTTTCTTCGCCGTGGCCGGGATATACAATAGTTTCATCGGGCAGCTTCAGGAGATTCTTAATTGATTTCTCCAGATCTTGCCTATTGCAATACGGGAAATCCGTGCGGCCCACTGCCCCACCGGCAAAAATCGTGTCGCCGGAGAATAAGACGTTATCTTTTTGGGAATAGAGACAGATTCCTCCAGGTGTATGACCCGGGGTGGGAATAACTTCCGTACCGTGCAAGGACGGACCTTGTAAGGTGAGGAATTTATCTACCTGGGGTGGCAGGCCAGGGTCAAAACCTAAATAATACTTACACGATTTTCTGTACCAGGCAAGCATGACTTCATCTTTTTTGGGTAGGTAAAACGGAATATTGAAAGCGCTTTTGAGTTCATTGACGGCCAGAAGATGGTCGAAATGGCCGTGAGTAGCAATGATGATTTTGGGCTGAAAATCTAGGTCTAGGATGGTTTGATAAATGTAGTCAAAATCATCACCCGGATCAATAATTGCCCCAGCAAATAAATAGCAGTTAGTTTTTAGCTGCCCGACTTGAAGCTTCTTCAATTTGTTTTTCCGCTTCGGCACGGCTGGCGAAGTCTTTGATCTTGACCCATTTGCCTGGCTCGAGGGTCTTGTAGTTTTCATAGAAGTGCTTAATTTTGGCCAAAAGTGCTTCAGGAACGTCTTTAATATCTTCATATGCGCCATAGAAAGGATCGATTTTTTTGTCCGGCACCGCAATGATTTTAGCATCCTCCCCCTCTTCATCTTCAGTTGCCAGAACACCGACAGCATGACACTTCATAGTTACCCCCGGCACTACCGGCTGTGAGGACAAAACCACTACGTCCAGAGGATCGTTGTCACCGCCCTGGGCCTCGACGATGTAGCCGTAATTAAAAGGATAAGAAAAAGCGGTGTAGAGGAAGCGATCAACAGTCAGCTCGTTAGTTTCGTCATCAACCTCGTATTTGACTGAAGATCCTATGGGAATTTCGATAAAGACTTTAAAATCCATAATTTGATTATACAAGCCAAACGTCAAATGTCTAGCGTAGCAGTTTTGGCGTGGGTCTGGATAAATCTTTTTCTGGGTGGAACGTCCTCGCCCATCAGAACAGTAAACAAACGATCGGTTTCCTCAGCATCTTCAACAGAAATCTGTTTTAAAATTCTGTTTTTTGGATCCATAGTGGTTTCCCAGAGCTGACTGGGGTTCATTTCTCCTAGACCTTTGTAGCGCTGAATTGTTATCTTACCGTTTGTAAGTCTTTTAACAACTTCGTTTTTTCCTTCGTCATCATAAACATATTCACTTTGTTTACCGGAGCTTATTTTATACAAAGGGGGTAGGGCCATGTAGAGATAGCCTCTTTTGATGATATCCGGCATGTGGCGATAGAAGAAAGTTAAAAGGAGTGTGGCAATGTGCTGGCCGTCGACGTCGGCGTCGGTCATGATGATAATCCGGTGGTAACGCATTTTGTCGTAATTGATGGTGTCCCCTATCCCACCGCCCAAAGCAATAATTAAGTCTTTGAGCTCTTCGAATTTAATAATTTTTTCCAGATGCGCTCTTTCGGTATTTAATATTTTTCCACCCAACGGTAAAATTGCTTGGAACTTTCGGTCTCTTCCCATCTTGGCACTACCTCCGGCCGAATCACCCTCAACTATATAAAGCTCACTAGTTTCCGGATCACGGGATTGACAATCGGCCAACTTCCCTGGCAAACTGCTGCCCTCAAGTGCGCCTTTTCTGATGACGGCGTCTTTGGCGGCTCGGGCGGCCATGCGGGCTTTAGCAGCCAGCAGGACTTTATCAAGAATTGATTTTGCGTCCCTTGGATTTTCTTCAAGGTAAGTTTCGAGTCCCTCACGGACGGCTGTCTGAACAAAGCCCTGAATTTCGGGATTATTAAGCTTGGCTTTGGTTTGGGATTCAAATTGCAAACTTTCCGATGGCATTTTGACGTAAACTACTCCGGTGAGGCCTTCTTTTAAGTCTTCAGCGGTAATTGTTGCTTTGTCGGTAAGGATGCCGGCTTTTTTGCCATAATCGGAGACAACTTTATTGAGAGCAATTCTAAATCCGGTTACGTGCGTTCCCCCGTCTATGGTGTAAATGCCATTAACATAACCCTTAAGGTTTTCGTTGTAAGTATCGGTGTATTGGATGGCAATTTGGACAGCTAGTGGAGCGTTTTCTTTCTCAAAATAAATAACGTTGCTAAGGAGGTCCTTGCCCCGGTTAGAATGAGCCACCATGGTGGCAATACCCCCTTCAAAATAATAGCTGGCTTTCTCATCGTTTTTTTCGTTGTAAAGATGGAAGTTAAGCTTGGCAATCAGGTAAGCCCGGTCGCGAAGCAAAGGTTTAACCTTCCCTGGATTAAAGGCAGTTTCTGGAAATATTTGGCTGTCAGGGATAAATTTGGTGATGGTCCCGGTTATACCTGGACCGGCTTTGACACCCCACTCCCGGGGAAACCAATTGTCAAGTTGTCCTTGGGTAGCTTGGGCAACACTTT
>MGGO01000023.1:0-5573 GCA_001792465.1 Candidatus Woesebacteria bacterium RIFCSPHIGHO2_01_FULL_44_10 | reverse complement strand
AGAACCACGACCAGAAAGTAGGAAGAGAGGGCATTGACTACGCTTGCCCCCACCCCGTGTAAGCCGGCTGAGATTTTGTAAGCCTTACTTTCAAATTTTCCTCCCGCGTGGAGCTTGGTCATAGTTAGTTCAAGAGCAGAAATTCCGGATTTGTGTTTATCAACCGGAATGCCCCGACCGTTATCTCGGATGATGGCTGAACCGTCCTTACCCAGCCAGACCCAGATATCCGTGGCTACGCCCGCAAAGCTCTCGTCAATGGAGTTATCGACAATTTCCCTTAAGCATTCATGAAGGCCTCGAGAATCGGTTGAACCGATGTACATCCCCGGCCTTTTGCGAACCGGTTCAAGCCCCTCCAAAAGTTGAATTTGTTCAGCTGTGTAGCCTTCCTTTTTAGCCATTATTCTTATATATTTTACTACATTTTCTCCGGAGCTTGAATACCCAGAAGTTTAAGGCCGTTGGCTAGAACCTGTCCTGTAGCTGCGGTCAACGCAAGCCTGAAGTTTGAACTTACACTCCCGGAGTGTATAATGCGGTGCTTGTTGTAGAAAGTATTGAATTTGCTTGCCAGGTCATATAGATAGTTGCAAACCAGATTTGGAGCGTAATTTTCCGCTGCAGCTGCCACAATCTCGGGAAACTTGGGCAAGGTTCTTAAAACCGCCAGTTCTTCAGAATTTGGTTTTTGGTTTTCGGTTTTTCCACTTGTCTGTTTGCCGGCTTTGTGTAAAACACTCTGAGTTCTTGCGTAGGTGTATTGGATATACGGCCCGCTATTTCCTTCAGCGGCAATTGACTCTTCAAGATCAAATTTAGTGTCCTGCAACGGATTATTTTTCAAAAAGGAATATTTGACCGCTCCGATCCCTACCGCCTCAGCAGTTTTTTTGTCTTGGTTGAATTTTTTGACTCTTTCAACTACGATATCCACGAGCTCAATTCCGCCGATGATATTTCCGGTTCGGGAACTCATCTTCCCACTCTTTAAGTTCACCATACCAAAGCCAATGTGTTTTAATTTGCCCGTGTATTTTGGGTGAAGCATTTCAAGAGCTTTGAAGATAACTTTGAAATATTCGTTTTGTTCATGTGCGGTTGAAATGATAAGAAGGTCCGCCGGCCATTGGCTAAATTTCAATTCCTGAAGGTACATGTCTTTAGCCTCATACATTGGAGTGCCTGCGCTTGTTACAAAAACTCGGTCGTGAAGGTCATATTTACTACCTTCAAAAATTATTGCACCCTCGCTTTTTTTGAATATTTTTCCAACGTTTGCTTCAACAATCTCGCGACCTTTTTCATGAACCTCAGATTCAAAGTAATATCTGTCATAATTAATTCCCAACCGTTTCTCGAATTGTTTGTAATAATCTATACTCCACTGGCGGGTTTGTTTCCAAAGATCGTAATATTTATTGCTACCCTCATAGACTAATTTGTTAATTTTGTTGACCTCTTCCTTTACTTTTTCATTTTCGTCGTAGGCTTTGCTTCCTTCCTGATACATTTTTTGTAGAAGTTGAGCTTTGTCTGCCAAGCTTTCAGGTACCTGAGGTTTGTTTTTTTCAAAAGCCCAGAGACACTTGGCTACATGCGGACCAATATCCCCTTGGTAACTGGCACGATATACTTCCCAGCCCGCCGCTTCCATTATTCTGATCATGGCCTCACCGTAAATGTAAGAAAACAGATGCCCGATATGAGGTAATTTATGAGTGTTTGCGTCACCGTATTCAAACATCACTTTTTTACCTTTGAAACTACTGGTCTTACCATAAGTGTGGTTGACGTCACTTAATTCGCCCACCAAAAACTCTTCTTTTAACCAGAAGTTAATAAAGGCCCGGCTTGTCTCGCCTTCGGCGGACCCGGCCACTTCAATCTTGTTAACCACCACGCTCAAGTCCCGGTCTAGCCTCATGGTCTTGGCAATTTTCTCGGCCAATTCCCGCGGATTTTTGTTCCCGGCTATCTGCATAGCCACATTCGTGCTGTAATCCCCGTGCTCAGCAATTTCCGGAGACTCTAAATGAATATCTTTTTCTTCTGTTGCTTTCTGAATTGCCTTAATAATTTTGTCTTTTGTCATGTACGCCCGGCGGGAATCGAACCCGCATCGCTGGTTCCGGAAACCAATACTCTATCCATTAAGCTACGGGCGCCCTTTCTTGTAGTTTATCACAAAATTAGTCAACTGGAGGCTGACATTGCCGTTGGCATTGATGGCTGCCAGCGCCTGACTGGCTGACTCAAGCAAGTAAGCCAGGTTTGGGTTTTTAGTAAGCTGTGGCTGGGTGTTTAAAATTAAACTTGTCAAAAATTCCACCGCTTCTTCCCTCTTGGTAATTTTGGAAACAATTTCTAACTTCTCTCCCACCGAAGCATTTAGAAATTTGTTTATTTGAATTTGTGATTTATTTAGGATTTGGTGCTTAGTGCTTGGTGTTTGGATCACGCTACAGCGTGATGCGATAGTGGGTAACAACAAATCCGTATCTTTGGCGGTGACGATATAGACCAAGTTCCTTTGTGGTTCTTCCAAAGCTTTTAGAAAAGCATTTTGCGCTTCCTCTGAAGCTTCCTCTAAGCTTTTAATAACAACGGCTGTTTTTTCAGATAAAGCTAAGTTAGTAAAGCGCCCAAGATCTCTAACGTCGGCAATTTTAGCAACCTCAAAATCCAACCGTTTAGCCTTGAGTTTATTGACTAATCGACTTATTGACTTGTTGATCTCGTTCTTGTCTCGCCCTGTAATGAGATACGCGTGCATGCCTGAAGCTTAGTTCACGGGGTGGTATTGGTCAACTCTGTCTTTTAACCTTTCAAATTCCACCCGGGTGACCATATCTTTCCGTAAATCTTGATTGTCCCGCCTTAAAACTTCAAGACCTTTAATTATTTTATCCAGTTTTTTATCTTGCTGATCAAATCTTTTGTCATGCTGATCAAACATTTTCTGCACTCCCTGAAGAATGGCGTCAGACGCTTGGGAAACAGAATCAAAAACATATCCTTCCGAGGCTGGTTTGTCATAACTGGGCTTGGTCATACATACATAATAGCATCCGAGTCAAGAGAAATGTTAGACTGAAATCATGCTGAAAATTCTACGAGTGTTTTACAGTTTTTTGATTGGAAAGAAATTTGTTTTTATTTTAATGTTGACTGTGGTTTCTGCGGCATCAATTGTGGGGAGTTTATCCCCATATTTTTATAAGCTTTTTGTGGACGCTATTCCCCAACTTGATTACCCTGTACTTTTCCGCATTTTGATTTTTTATATTTTAGCCAGGCTTTTAACGACTTCTTTGTATACGATAGCTCATTATTTAGGTGATGTTATTTTGGTCGATGCGGCCGCTGAAGCCAGGACCAAAGTTTTCAAAAGATTACATGATTTAGACTTTGCCTTTCATTCTTCTAAAAGCACAGGTTCTCTTATCAGCGCAATTAAAAGAGGCGACGGTGCTTTCTTTGGTCTATTTCATGTTATTCACTTTCGGATTTTAGATATTTTTGTTGGGATGTTAGTGATGGTTTATTTCTTCAGTGGTATTGACTGGAAAATTGCGGCTTTCGTAGTGCTTTCTTTCGCGATCAGCCTGCCAATCTCAAGAGTGACAGTGGGGATAAACTTTCGGGCCAGAAAGCGTTTTCTTGAAGAGGAGGACAATATCTCTGGCGTGATTACAGACAACATTATTGGTTTTGAAACAGTCAAACTTTTTTCAAAAGAAGATTGGGAATTGCGGAATTTGTCTAAAAAGTTTGAAGACTGGAAACATATGCTTTGGAAATTTGCTCATACTTATAGAATTTTTGACGTGAGCACGGCGTTGATTATGAATATCAGTATCTTTTTAATAATGTTAATTACCTTAAATCTAGCTACGAATTTGAAGTTAACTGTTGGTGAGTTTGTATTAATTATTGGGTTTATCACTTCTTTTTATCCCAGGCTTTTTGATTTGGTTTGGGGTATTCGGGATATTGCTAAGGATTATGCCGATATTGAAAAATACTTAAAGATACTTGGGTATAAGATTTTAATTCAAGACCCGAAAAATCCTGTCAAGCTTGAATCGGTGGCCGGAGAAATTGAGTTTGCTGATGTCAGCTTCAAATATGAGAAAGATGAGAAAGAAGCCGTCAAAAACATCAATCTTAGGGTTCGGCAGGGCCAATCGGTAGCTTTTGTGGGCAGCAGCGGTGCCGGCAAGACAACCATGGTCAAGCTTTTGATGCGCTTTTTTGACGTTGACGAGGGCAAAATTGCCATTGACGGTGTGAACATCAAAAACTTCACCAAATCTGATTTGCGCAGTTTTATGGGAGTTGTTCCTCAGGAACCGATCCTTTTTAACAACACTATCGGTTATAACATTGCATATGGTAAGGAGAAGGCCGGCAAAAAAGAAATAATAGCAGCAGCCAAATTGGCCAACATTCACGACTTTATCGTGGGGTTGCCCAAAAAATACGAAACTCAAGTTGGGGAACGTGGGATCAAGCTCTCCGGTGGCCAAAAGCAAAGAGTCGCCATTGCCAGGATGATTTTGTCTGACCCGGAGATCATTATTTTTGACGAGGCGACGAGTCAGTTGGACTCTGAGTCCGAAAGACTCATCCAGGCTGCTTTTTGGAAAGCCCGGGAAGCCAAAACCACCATTATTATTGCCCACCGCCTGAGTACTGTCTCGCGGACCGACAAAATTGTGGTGATGGAAAATGGAAGAATTGTCGAAACCGGCAGCCACACCGAATTGTTGCGCATTAAGAACGGCAAGTACCGCCACTTCTGGGATCTGCAGACGGATATTAATTGAGAGGATGATAGCGATTAACCCTTGCTTCTAATCGATTGAGTTCTTCTCGTGATGGTTTAGCTGACAACTCGGCATGTAACCCTTTGATATCATCTCTCACCCAACCGATTTCTCTTTGAAGATCTTCTTTGGTGGCAAACTTGGCATCGTTAATTTTGTTTTGCTCGTCAAACATTCTCTGAACACCGTTTAAAATTGCTTCTGAGGCATCCATCACGATTCCAGTCACTATGTCTTTCGCCGTTTTCTCCGTTACCAGCCCCGCTTGCTTAATAGTGTCTAGAATGTCTTTCTTTGTTAATTGTTTTGCTGCCATGAATTTATCATAACACGGTGATCAATCACGGTGCTACTTCTTTCCAGGTGATTCTTTCCCGCATCAGGGCCTGGGGGAAGGCCATGATGAGGCCGGGGGAAAATTCGAAAATTTCTGAAGCTTCACCACCTGATATTTCCCGAGAGAGTATCATTCCGCCCCAGGCAGTGACTGAGCCTACGACAGTAAGTTGTTGATCGCTCACTCCGGAGTTAAACCTGTCATCAGTAAGGTAAAGTCCTGCTAAATTGGTAACTGCGGGGTCGACTGTGATATCTCCGGTGGTAATAAAAATAAGAAAGTCATCTCCGGGATTAGCTAGTGTGATGTTGGCATTGATGTTTAATTTCCCATTGACAAAAACGATGACTTTCTGGCTTCCCGAGATGGTAATGTCACTGTTCACTACCAGGTTCCCATCATGG
>MGGO01000022.1:38847-40049 GCA_001792465.1 Candidatus Woesebacteria bacterium RIFCSPHIGHO2_01_FULL_44_10 | reverse complement strand
ATACACCGAAATAATACTGGTTATAATTGCTAAGGCATAAACTACTGTTTCAGGGTTCATTTTTTCTTTCTTGTGACACGATAAATTGCCCAAAAACCGATTAAATTTGTACCAATTGCGGCGAAAGCAAATGCGAGCCATAGTTGTTCTGTTGTTATCATGGTTTGTTTCCTCCCTTTCTTGTTACAGAGACCGCAAATCTAAGAGAAATGTATGCTCCTAGAATTCCACTCAAAATGAATGCCGACATCCTTGACACTTGAACTGGGCCTGTAAAAAACGGGCCAATAGCTCCGGCTGAGAACCAAGCTACAGCCAAGTTTGTAAAGAATTCAGAATAGATTTTTGTTTCTCCGGTAGGCATTAATTTAATATACCATACTTGGCAAATCGCGTTTAACGCGACAAATTACTTTTTGATCGAATCGGCAACGTAAACCTCGGCCGGGCCGATGAATTTGTTGTTGCTGGCTTTGACTTGTGTTGGCGGATAATCGGTTACAAATATAACTGTCACCCTGTCCCCGATTGTTAACATCTGGTCAAGACTTGTAGCCTGCTGATTTTCTAATGCACTTAAAAATTGGGTGTAGGATACGTCCCCAGGAGTTGGCACTGGTGGCGGTGTGAAATTCGGTGGTGTCGTGGAGAGCGTTATTTCTCCGGCTTCAAAGCGCCGTATCTCCTCGGCGATCTCCTCCTCGCTGGGGACATCTTGAAGATTTGTTCCCGGCCTTTGTGACAAGCCTGTGAAACCATCAGAGTAGACTTGGAAAGTTAAAATTGATCCTTGTTTTCCTTTTACTCTAACTTGATTTTCCGCCAGGTTAATTTCCACAATTTCTCCCTCAAAAAAGTATCTGTAAGTGCCGTTTTTGAGGTCCTGAACGGTTGCGATTTCCGGACCCCCCAGGAGCACCGGGGTTTTTTTGAAAACAAAAAAGTATGTGGCTAAACCAGCCAGGGCCAAAACTAAGATAATCAAAACCGTAATTATTGTGAGTTTGACATTGTGACTCATGACTCATTAAATGTAGCATTTTTTGTCCAATTAGTGAATAATGAAGTCATGGCTGCCTTTACCTCGCCTTTAGGCGGGCAAAATCTTGTTGATGTGTTGGTTTCCCAAGGAGATTTGAATGCGAGCCGTGGGGAGCAAATCAAGCAGGCCGAAGTCCAAACCGGCAAACCCCAAGAACAAA
>MGGO01000022.1:35278-38835 GCA_001792465.1 Candidatus Woesebacteria bacterium RIFCSPHIGHO2_01_FULL_44_10 | reverse complement strand
AAAATTTGGTAAGCCCCACCGCTTTATCAAAAGCCAAGGCGGCTCTCTACAATGTCCCCTTTGTAGATCTGGCCGCCACCCCCGTTTCTCCCGACGCTTTGGCCATGCTTCCCCAAGAGGTGGCCATCAAGTTTAAAGCCTTTCCTTTTGGCGTTGATCGGACGAAAAAAGAGCTGGAGGTGGCCATGGCAGATCCGCTGGACTTGACGGCCATTGAATTTATAGAGCAAAAAACCGCCCTTCATGTTAAACCCCACGCCGCTGACCCGGCGCTGATTGACCAATACATTACAACCAGGTATGAAACAACGCTTTCCCAGGAGGTAACTGCTGCTCTCAAAGAAGTGGCTCCCGAGGAAGGAAAGATACGCACCCTGGACGTTTCTCAAAGAACCGGGCTCATTCGCCAGGAAAAAGTGAGTCAAGTGGTAACCTCAATTTTGGAATTTGCCGTTCGTGCCCGGGCCTCGGACGTGCATATCGAACCGCAGGAGAAATCAACTCGCGTCAGGTACAGAATTGACGGCATATTGCAGGAAAAGCTGACGATTCCGAAAGAGTTGCACGAGTCCCTGATATCAAGGGTAAAAATTCTCTCCGGGATAAAAATAGATGAAAAAAGAATTCCTCAGGATGGAAGATTTAACTTTAGGACCCAATCTGACGAAGTGGATCTGAGGGTTTCCACCCTCCCCACAAGCTGGGGGGAGAAAATTGTCATGCGGTTACTTAAAAAAACCGGCGGTGTCCCCGACTTGCCGGAATTAGGTTTGGGTGGCACTGCCCTCAAAAGCCTGCAAGAAGCAATCCTGCGGCCCCACGGAATAATTATTATTTGCGGCCCCACGGGTTCGGGGAAAACCACGACTCTTTATTCTGTCATTAGCCGCATCAATACCTCTAAAGTCAATATCATGACCCTGGAGGATCCGATTGAATATAAAATCCCCGGCGTTAACCAGGTGCAAATTAATCCGGTGGCGGGCCTAACTTTTGCCTCGGGTTTGCGGTCTTTCCTGCGGCAGGACCCTAATATCATTCTGGTGGGTGAAATTCGTGACCATGAGACAGCTGATCTGGCTATCCAAGCTTCGCTTACCGGCCACTTGGTCTTTAGCACTCTTCACACTAATGACGCTGCGGGAGCCCTGCCTCGCCTTTTGGATATGGGAGCCGAGCCTTTTTTGCTTTCTTCGACCATGACGGCGGTTGTTGCCCAGAGAGTTTTGAGGAAAATTGACGAAGTAAACAAAGAAGCTTACGACCCTGACCCTAAAGTACTGGAAGAGATGAAAATGGTTCTGGGTCCCCTTTTCCCGCAAAAAGATCAAATTAGGCTTTATCGAGGCAAACCAACGCCCGACAACAACAATTCCGGTTACCGAGGCAGAGTCGGCATTTTTGAAGTGATGCCAATTACACCTGCCATTGCCAAATTAATTTTGGAAAGGATGCCGGCTTCCGCGATTGAAAATCAGGCCAAACAGGAAGGGATGATCAGCCTCAAGCAAGACGGTTATCTAAAAGCTCTCCAAGGTATAACAAGCATCGAAGAAGTCCTCAGAGTAGCTCAAGAGTAAAGATCCTCTACAATATTAATGAACCCTCCGATGTCTTTTGGACCGTTTTGCAGGCTGTCGTAGACTACTTCATAATCTATCTTTTCATACCCGTGAGCCAGGGCATTTCTGAAACCAACCATTTTTGTGAGTTTTTCTTCTAGGATTTTATCAATGATCTTTTCCTCAGCCAGAATTGTGAAGCTTTCTGAAAAAGTTGCGGGCTTACGATAGTTTTTGTAAGAAATAATAGCTTCTGCCAAATCTATAGTGGCTTGGGTAGCCAGATACAAGTATCTCTCAACTGCCCCTTTGGTATTAACGTCGTTAGTAATTTTTTCTCTAGAAAGATCTTTGTAGTCATCAAGTATTTTGAGATACTTTTTGATGGAGCTTATTTTGTTTTCCAGGATAAATTTATTGGTCATGTTAAGCTGACGTCAAATTATATTTGCGTAAGGATTCATGAAAGTCAAAATATTGATTGAGGATGGCTGGTTCGACAAGCATTTTGTAAGGCTCTTTTTCAAAGATAAGCTTCCCTTCTGTAATTACGCTGTACTTGAATTCTGGCTCGTCTATTTCGTTAAGCACTGCCACATCCACATTATTAGTCTTTAAAACCTGGGAAATTTTATTTTGAATTTCAATTTTTTTCTCAAAGTTTTTTTTTCTGTCTTTCCCGCCTAGGTAGACAGCGAAATCATAATCGCTCAAAGGCCCTGTTTGACCGCTGGCTTGAGAACCAAAGAGATAAGCCAGTCTTACTCCACCGACTTGTTCAAAGACGTGTTTGATTTCATCTAATTTTTTCATTCTGATTTATTATATCATGAAGAAGTCCTCCGAGTAGCTCAAGAGTAATATAATAATGTGATATGAGTAACAGACAACTTTGGCAGTCCCAGAATTTTTTAATAAGCCCGGAGTTTGTGGCTTCGCTGGTAGAAAAAACCAATATCGGTCCTAGTGACACTGTGGTCGAAATCGGATCTGGTAAGGGGGTAATCACGCGACAATTGGCAAAAAAAGCGCAGAGAGTGATCGGGGTGGAATATGATCATGAGCTTGCTGTAAGTTTGGAATCGTCTCTATCTGACGTGGCTAACGTAAAGATAGTTGAAGCTAACTTATTAAGTTGGGATTTACCAGAACATCCTTATAAAGTTTTTTCGAACATCCCTTTTAATATGACGGCGGATATGATCAATAAATTGTTGGTTTCTCCCAATCCTCCCGAGGCCACGTACTTAATAATGCAGGATCGGGCCGCGGAAAGGTTTATCGGCAAACCGGTTGGCCCAGATTCTCAGGCCTCCATTTTATTTCAACCATTTTATGACATGGGCATTGTGACCAGAGTTGATCGAAGACAGTTTAAACCAATTCCAAATATCAATGCTGTTTTAGCAAGATTTGTCAAAAGAAGAGAACCACTGATTGACTTGAGCTTGACCCAGCAGTACCGTGATTTTGTCATATACGGATATAATCAATGGCAACCTACAATCCTTGAAGCTTTTAGGGGTGTCTTTTCACCTAGGCAGCTTGACATCATTGCCGAGAGATTTGGAATTAAAGGGTTGAAACCCTCAGAATTGGAAGTTAATCAGTGGCTCGGCTTATTTAATACGTATCTGGAGCACTTCCCCGGAGGGAACAAAGCAAAAGTAATGGGTGCGGAGAAAAACCTCAGGCTAAAACAACAGGGAATGAAAAAACAACATAGGACTAGAAAAAAGTGACCAAAGGTACAGAGTACACACCGGGAGTGTATGTGCTCAGATTTTTAAGTGAACTTTTTATCGACTGCGTTGTAAACTTCCCGACTGTCTGGGGGTCTTTCGAGTAATTTTTTGGCAATTTTGCTCTCTGAAATTATTTTTCGGGCTTCGTTTTTAGTCACTTTGTTAGAATGAACTAACTTCTCGTACTTAATTATCCCCTCTCTCAATGAATTTTTAATCAGTTGATTTTCATGTTGATACAGATATTGCC
>MGGO01000022.1:15401-35228 GCA_001792465.1 Candidatus Woesebacteria bacterium RIFCSPHIGHO2_01_FULL_44_10 | reverse complement strand
AACAATGTCTTTTCTGGTTAAATCTGCAAACCCAACGATTTTTTGGATTATGCCCTCATCTTCCAGGAAAAACTGATCTTTCATCGGATCAGGAACAATTTTGTGTTTTCCCAAAAGTTTTCGAATATCCACGTTAGGATTGAAGTTTGGTCAAAATTGACGATATTGTTCCTTTAACGTTGGGATTTCATTTTTGACCACATCCCAAACGATCTCGTAGTCAACCCCAAAATAATGATGGATTAGTCGATCTCGCATGCCGGTGATTTTCTTCCAGTCAATTTCCGAATGGCTGAGCCTAAAATCGTTCGGCAAGTTCTTAACAGCCTCTCCAATGACTTCTATGCTTCTGGCGTAGGCTCTTTGCAGGGTTTCGTCGTGCATGAATTTTTCTTCGGAAATGTCTTTTGAGGAGTCAAGCAAATAATTTGCTTCATCGAGAACGTGCTTGAGATATTCTTCAGGCAATTTGGACATATTCGATATTGTTTTGAATGTGTGGGGCGATGTAGGGACTAAGCGATTCCGGGGTCAAAAGATCAACTTTTCTCCCCAGAATTGTTTCTGTTAACTCAGCTACCCCCATGAAGTTGTTGAAATTTTTTTTGTCCTTACTGAATTCGACTAAAAGGTCAACGTCACTATCTTCTTGTTGTTCATTTGTGATAAACGAGCCAAAAACGCCAACTTTTCTGACTCCTAACTGCATCAATCGGTTATTGTTTTCTTTTAATAAACTTAAAATCTCTTGCTTATTAGTTACTTTCATGTTTGCTTTTTATTATACTACACTAAGTTAATTAAACATATGCCGAAGAAAGGAAGTCTGAATTATAGGAAAAAAGTTGCGGCGGTGGTGATTGACGGCAAAGGCAATTTTTTGATTGTTAACTTAAAAACTTACAGTGAGAAAGATTGGAATTTCCCTGGTGGTGGGATTGATCCCGGTGAAACTGAAGAAGAAGCACTGCTTAGAGAATTAACTGAAGAACTTGGAACTAATCAATTTCAAATCGTCAAAAAATCAAAACAAACTCTAAAATATGATTTTCCCGACTTTATGTTAGCCAGAATTTTGAAAGATAGGGGTGAAACTTGGAAGGGCCAGATAATTAGGTTCTTCTTGGTAATGTTTACTGGTGAAAAAGACATTTTGCCGAACGAGAATGAAATTAGAAGAATCAAGTGGGTGAAATACAGGCAATTAAAAGAGCATTTCTTGTTTCCTGATCAGTGGCAGATCGCTAAAAAAACCATCGCGGAATTTGGCTTGTAATTCTCCTTGTCGTCTGCATATAATGGATTATTGGGGCTGCCCATCATGGACATTAAGCAATTACTACAGTTAGCAATTGAGCAGAAAGCTTCGGACTTACATTTGGTTGCTGGTGTTCCCCCTACCTTGCGCATTAGCGGTGTATTGTCCCCCATTGTTAATGAGAGTATTTTGACTGGGGAAATAATCTCGGGTTACCTGAAAGAGATTGTTACTGCCGAGCAGCTGCAGAAACTAACCGTCAACAAAGAAATTGATTTTTCCCTGGCTTTTAGCGAAAAATCCCGCTTCAGAGTCAACGCTTATCATCAGAAAGGCACACCGGCTGTGGCTTTTAGGCAAATCCCCCTTGAAATACCGGCCATTGACGCCCTGAACTTGCCCAGACTTCTGCATAAATTTACTTCCATGCGCCAGGGCTTTATTTTAGTCACCGGTCCTACCGGGCACGGCAAGTCCACTACATTGGCGGCTATTTTAAATGAAATTAATCAGACGAGGGCCACGCACATTGTAACTATTGAAGACCCGGTCGAGTTTGTCTTCAGGCCAGCCAAATCAATTATTAGCCAGCGCGAGATGGGGAGCGACACCCATTCCTGGCCCATTGCTCTGAGAAGCGTTCTGCGGGAAGACCCGGACGTTGTTTTAGTTGGAGAAATGCGTGATAGGGAAACAATTGCCTCGGCCCTCACTGTTGCCGAAACCGGCCACTTAGTTTTTGCAACCCTTCACACCAATTCCGCCGCCCAAACGGTTGATCGTATTGTTGACGTATTTCCCGAAGAGCAGCAAAGTCAGGTTCGGCTGCAGCTTTCAAACGTGCTTGAGGCTGTCTTTTCTATGAGGCTTGTCCCTGACCTTAAAGGTAAATTAGTTCCCGTCTACGAGCTAATGCTTGGAACTTCCGCTGTCAAAACGGCCGTTAGAGATGGTAAGACTCACCAGATTGATACGATTATTCAAACCTCCTCCGACGCGGGGATGAATACGCTTGAAGCAAGCCTAGCCGCATTGGTCAGAAATGGCGTCATTACGGTTGAAACAGCACAGAGCTACTCGCTTCGACCAGAAGAATTAAACAGGTTGATCAGAAAGTGAAGAAGTTTTCTTACAAAGCAAAGGACAAGACGGGAAAAGTTTACAAGGGCGTTGTTGAAGCCTCAAGTGAAAAAATTGCTGCCAGGTTAGTTCGTGAGCAGGGCTTTACAGTTATCAGCATTGTGGCAAGCAGGGAAAGCTTTTTGTCGCTGCTTGCAAGATTCAAAAACAGAATTACGCCTGCTGATGTCTCTGTTTTCACCAGGCAGCTTTCGACCATGATCACGGCCGGCCTACCCATCACTCAAGCGCTATCTATCTTGCGCACGCAGTCGAAGGCTTCCTTTCAGGACGTTGCTGGAAGAATCTTGGCAGACGTTGAAGGTGGAGAAAGTCTCTCAGCCGCCTTGGAAAAATACCCCAAGGTCTTCTCCCCTACTTATATCGCTCTGGTCAAATCCGGCGAAACCGGCGGAGTTTTAGACAAAGTTCTGGACCGGCTTGCCCAGGACCTAGAGAAAAATCAGGAATTTCGGGGAAAGGTCAAAGGCGCGCTTATTTACCCGGCAATTATTGTTGTTGGCATGTTTATTGTCGGCTTTATTATGATGGTCTTTGTCATTCCGAGACTGACGGACTTATACAGCGAGTTTGACGCGACGCTTCCTCTGCCAACCAGAATTCTGATTGGCATATCAACAGTCGTTGCCCGGGCTTGGCCGGTTTTTATAGGTTTGGGAGCACTCGCGCTTTATGCTTTTAGGGCTTATAGGAAAACACCCGAAGGAAGAAGAAAGACCGATGAAATTATTCTTAAAATACCAATTTTTGGTGAGCTGCAACACAAAATTATCCTAACAGAGCTGACCAGAACATTATCACTTATGGTCGGTTCAGGGGTATCTGTTTTGGAGGGGCTTACCGTAACAGCTTCGGTTTCCTCTAATATTGTTATTACCCAGGCCCTAGAGGACGCCGGCAAACAGATTGAGAAGGGCTTTCCCATTGCCTATTCATTTGCCAAGCACCCTGAGGCCTTTCCCTACCTCCTTACTCAAATGATTGCCGTGGGTGAGGAAACTGGAAAGATGGATGAGGTTTTAATCAAAGTTTCAAGGATTTTCGAGCTGGAGAGTGATGAAAAAGTCAAGTCTCTGACTGCCGCCATCGAGCCTTTAGTGATGATTGTTTTAGGACTCGGAGTAGGGTTTTTGGTTATTGCCATCATCCTGCCGATCTATAATTTGACAAGTCAGTTCTGACGCTGAATACTTAAAAAGATGGAGGTGATTAGATGAAGAAAGGTTTTACACTTGTGGAGCTTTTGATTGTCATTGGTCTTTTGTCAGTTATTGCACTGATTGTTATTGCAGCGATTAACCCAATTGAGCAGGCTAACCGCGCAAGGGACACAAAATTTCGCGCTGATGGAAGCCAGCTAGTTTCTGCGATTGAAAGATACTTTGCCGTAAATGACAAGTTTCCTTGGGTGACAGGATCGATGACCAATGATGCTGCAAAGAACTTTGTCACAGCTGCGGATACAACAGTCGGCATTTGTGGTACTACCTGTAGCGTTGATGGGGCATTAATTACGACTGATGAGCTGAAGACGGAGTTTAGAAACAGGGACTTTGTGAAGTCAGCTGGGACTGACGTTACCAAGCAAATTAGAGTCGGTAAAGCGATTGGATCGTCAGCATCGATTTATGCTTGTTACGTGCCGCAGTCAAAGTCTATCAGAACTAAAGGTTGTGCGGACAACCAGGTTTACATACTAAACGGCTCGACCCGTACCCAGCAAACTTGTACGGCGGCGGATGTTGCGAATCCGGGCTGGTCAGCCGCTAATCCTTGGTCGGTTTGCGTGCCTGAGTAAATCAAATGTTAATTTGGTTGGTTGCTTTGGGTCTTGCTGTTGGCTCTTTTCTGGGAGCTTTAACCTGGAGACTTCCCCGGGGTCAGAAGATAACAGCCGGTCGCTCGGTCTGCCCCCATTGCCGTCACAAAATTACCTGGTACCACAATATTCCGGTTTTTTCGTATTTGGTTTTGCAAGGTAAGTGCAGCTATTGCAAGAAAAAAATATCGGTTAGGTACCCACTGATTGAGATTGGTACAGCACTTGTTTTCATGGCTTTAGGTTGGCGCTTTGGCCTAAGTTTGGATTTAGTTTTTTATCTAATTGTAGCCAGCGTTGCTTTAGCCGTCCTGGTGATTGATTTTGAGCATCAGATTATTCCCGACAGTTTGGTTTTTGTAGGGTTGGCAGTTGGGCTGACGCGCTTTTCATATGCTTTCGTTTTGGCCGGTTTCCTGGCGGCTACCTTTTTGCTTTTGACCAACTTGGTTACCCGTGGCCGCGGCATGGGGTTGGGGGACGTTAAACTGGCGCTTTTTTTAGGGACGGTCCTTGGACCCAAACTGACCGTCGTTTGGTTAATGATCTCATTTATCACCGGCGCTCTGGTTGGACTGGCCCTAATTATTTTTGGAAAAACCTCATTTGGAAAGAAAATAGCCTTCGGTCCGTTTCTGGTAATTGGCTTTTTTGTCACGGTTCTAGTAGGATCAGTATGAATAACAGCTATGCTAAGAGACATGGATGATTCCCGTCTGAAGGGCGTAACTCTAATTGAAATCTTGATTGTTGCGACGATCATAGCTTTTTTGGCCATGATTGCCCTTATTTTTACTGGTAGGACCCAAATTTTTAAAGGCAGGGACGCGAGACGCAAGGGGGATATCAAAAAAATTCAAGTTGCTCTGGAAGAGTTTAATAGCGATGCGAATTGTTATCCCGCTGCCAGCGTCGTTACCTGTGGTGGGAATGGCCTTTCCCCATACATGGAAAAAATCACTTGTGATCCACTAACACGTACGTCGTACCTGTATGAACCGGAAAGCTCAAGCTGTCCTAGGTGGTATACGATTACGGCCCAGCTTGAGAATGAAGATGAACCTTTTGTCGCCGGGAGTCCAAACGTACCAAATCAATGACAATACTGGGTTTCACAAAGCAGGAAACAAGAGCAGTAGGTGTAATGCTGGTAGGAATTTTGACAGTAACTGCAATTAACTTAGTTGGGGCGATCAGAAAGTCAAGAGATGCGCAGAGAAAAGGTGACGTCAGGCAAATTACTAGAATTTTGGATGAATTTCAAACCAGCCAGGGCATTATCCCAGCAAGCCAAGACGGACTAATCATTGCCTGCAATCCGGACTTTGACGAGCTTGGTAACCCAATTTATAAACCCTGCCGCTGGGGAGAGGATGAAATCTCGGGCAATAAACTTCCTGGTGATCCTCACAGCACGAACGGCGCTAGTTATCTTTATTTAGCCAGCCCCAAAAATTATCAGGTCTTCGCAAGTTTGGAAAGCGCTAAAGAAGATGAGTATGATGAAAAAATAGTTGCTAGAAACCTCCCCTGTGGGATAAAAATCTGTAATTTTGGCCTGACGTCGGGTGTACCACTTGATAAATCGATTCAAGAGTATGAGAATGAGATAGATGAGAAATAAAGGGTTTACACTGATTGAATTGTTGGTTGTTATTGCTTTGATTGGCGTTTTGTCTACCCTACTTTTGTCAAACTTCAACGCTGCCAGGCAAAGAGGGCGTGACGCGCAAAGGAAATCTGACTTAAGAAGCGTTGGGACTGCTCTAAGGCTGTTTTACAACGATACCGGGGCCTACCCCGCTAGTACTAGTGACGGACGAATTCAGGGTGTAGACTGGGGTCAGGCCTGGACGGTGGGTACTACAAATTATATGAGCGCTCTACCCAAGGATCCTCTCCAAACTCAGGGCTACCGTTATACCAGGGTCGATTTAGATACTTATATACTGCAGGCCTGCTTAGAAAATAGGAGTGATGACAAAGGCAGACAAATGTCTGTAGGCTGGTGCCCAACAAGTTGGGTTTACGAAGTAAGACCATGAGGAAAGGCTTTACATTGATTGAACTATTGGTTGTAATGAGTATTATTGGTGTTTTGGTAGCCTTGGTAGCCGGAGGTTTTCGCACGGCTCAGCTAAGAGGTCGAGACGCCCAAAGGAAATCTGATTTAAAACAAATTAGTGAGGCACTCGAACTCTACTTTTCCGATTATAATCAATACCCTACTTCCTTGACCTGGGGTAGTGAATTTACGGATGGTAAGACCTCTTACTTTAAAGTTCTGCCCGCTGATCCCGAAGGCGCTCAAAACTATTACTACAGAGTTGTTGACGTTGGGACAAATCAAAAGTTCCAGCTTTTTGCACACTTAGAAAACAGCAAAGATCAAGATTGTTTGGGGGGTAATTGTCAAAATCCTGCCGTTCCGGCCGGTGTTACTTGCGGGTCGGGCATTAGGTGCAACTTTGCAGTCGTAAGTCCGAATACAGCACCGACAGAATGAAAAAAGGTTTTACACTAGTTGAACTTTTAGTCGTTATTTCCATCATTGGTGTTTTGGCGAGTTTGGTTTTAATTTCGTTTACCGGGAGCCAAAAGCAAGCCCGTGATACAGGGCGAAAAAGTGATCTCAAGCAATATCAAGCCGCTTTGGAAAACTACGCTAATATAAATAGAGGCCTTTATCCCTCCAGGTCTACCGCTACAGGCGTGCCGGCTGAAACCACGCTTTGTACTGACCTGGGGATGACTGGCTGCAGTCGTGACCCAAGGCAGACCCAAGACGCGACCTTTAATTATCGCTATCAATCAGACGGTTCTGGATCGGGTGCCGCCTCCGCCACGACCTATGTTTTGTGGGGTAAACTAGAGAACACTAGTCAATATTGGGTGATTTGCTCAGAAGGAAAAGTTGGGACCAGACCTCAAGCGGGGTGGACCAATCCAAGCATGGGAGGCTGCCCTCTATGAAAAAAGGTTTCACCCTTATTGAGCTTTTGGTTGTTATTTCGATTATCGGAGTGGTGATTAGTTTATCTATGTTTGGTTTGGCTGGAGCCAGAAAATCCGGGCGGGATGCCAAAAGAAAGGCTGATCTGGAGCAAATCCGCTCTGGTTTGGAAATTTATCGCTCTGATTGCGGCAGATATCCATCAAGCTTGGGAGCATCTCTTGTTGGTAGTGGCTTATCGGCTGATTGTTTGGTTACTAATACCTATATTACCTCCACTCCCTATGACCCACTAGATCCTGACAGAGCTTTTTTATATTCTTCAACTGGTCTTACTTATGAGCTTTGTGCTGCCCTCGAGCAGGGGAACCAAACGGCGGTAACCTGCGGGGGTTCTTCGGCTTGCGGTGGCAAAACCTGCAACTACAAAGTAACCAACCCGTGATCAAAAATCAAAAATTTTTTGGATACACACTTATTGAACTGTTAGTAGTTCTCTCTATAATTAGTACAATTTTTGGCATTGGTTTTATCAGTTACCGGGATTTTTCCCGCCGTCAGCAGGTAACCTCTGCGATGAGAGCAATCAGATCAGACATGAGAAGTGCCCAGGAGAGGGCAATTTCTGGCAATAAACCCACAGGGTGCAATGGCACTCTACAAGGTTTTGCATTTAATGTTCGAAGCGCGCAAAATTATAGAGTTGAAGCGATTTGTAATACAAATGTGACGGTTAGTAATGTTAATTTAGCTCAGAATATTTCAATGAGCATTCCGGCCACAAACCCTATTATTTTTCTACCCATAGGTTTAGGTACTAATTTGCCCAGAAATCAAATAGAAACGATTGACGTGACTCAAACGGCGACTTCGTATAGCCAATCAATTTCGGTTAGCTGGACGGGAGAGATAAAGTGATCAAGGGTCAAACATCAAGGGTCAAGGGTCAATCATTGTTTGAGGTCGTTGTGGCCTTGGCGATTATTACCTTAATTTTGGTAGCAATTGTTGCTTTGGGTACTCTTTCGATCAGAAATATTTCTTTCTCCAGAAACCAAACTTTAGCCACACGATTGGCGCAAACTACTGTCGAATGGCTAAGAGGAGAACGAGATGAAGACTGGAGTGTTTTCCGTGACCGTGCTGCCCAGGCCCCAACTCCCTCTCTCCCCTGGTGCCTAACTTCTCTTGAATGGCCCACCACGCCAAGAAGGTGTGGGGCTAGTGAGGATGTCGCAGGAACCATTTTTAGCCGAGAAGTTTACTTCCCGGGATCTCTTGACGTGAATGCGATTCACGCAGAAGTGGTGATATCTTGGGTAGATGCACAAGGATTCCACGAAGCCAAATCATCAACTTTCTTTACCAATTGGAGGACAAATTAGTATGCAAAAAGGTTTTAGCCTCTTGGAAATGGTTGTTGTTTTGTCCGTTTTTGCCCTTCTGGCAGTTATTTCCAGCCAGGCCTTGATCTTAACTCTGCAAGGCGCTAAAAAATCAAGTAACCTGGCCACGGTCAGGGAAAACGTAGATTTTGCCATGCAGATCATTGAGCGGCAACTGCACAATGCCAGCGAGGTAACCCCCTGCCCAAATGTCGATTCACAAACACTGACTTACAAAGATCAAAATGGAGAAGTCTCAACCTTTTCTTGTGTGGCTGTGGGTGAGAGCGAAGCTGGATATATCGCTTCCTCTTCGGCTCGCTTGACAAGCGGTGATGTAGCAGTGACTGCCTGTAGCATTTCTTGTATTGAGGATTCCCCTGGTCTACCTCCGTATGTCCAAATAGACCTGGCCGCCAGAAACACCAATGTCGATACCGGCCCCGCCAGCAGTATTACCACCTCCACCAGGGTATTTTTGCGGAATTATTAGGATTTGACTTTCATGTATTGACCACTTGATTTAGCGTTGCTACACTGAAGTTGTGGTAAGAAAACTGCCTAGCTTGTATCGTGGTCAGGCTCTCTTGATTGTTCTTCTTTCTATGGCTGTGGTGTTGACCATTGTTCTTTCTATTCTCTCCCGGTCAATAACTGACGTTACATTAACCACGCGGGAGGAGGAGGCTTTAAGAGCTTTTTCCGCGGCCGAAGCAGGTGTTGAGCAGGCTTTGATTGCCGGGGCTCCGGAGGGAGAATTCAGCGGGGCGCAATTTAGCGCCGCCGTGACAAGTATCTCTGAGGGCTCACAAACTTTTGTCTACCCCATTGATTTACCCGCTGGTGACGTCGCCACCGTTTGGTTTGTGGCCCACGACGCTGACGGCAACTTGGTCTGTAGTGGCAGTCTACCTTGTTTTAGCGGCAACACAATGAAAGTTTGCTGGGGTAAGCCAGGTACCGCAAATGACGAAGACGTAACTCCTGCCGTGGAGGCTTCAATCTATTATGCAACAACTCCTGGAGACTACACGACAGCTAGAATTGCAAGGGCAACGGCCGATCCAAATTCCGGCAGAACCGGCACGAACTCTTTTGATCAGGCGGATGGGGGCTGCAGTGTTGAAGGCACTGACTATGCTTTCTCAAGTACCATTAGTTTTAGTGATCTAGGAGTTTCCGGTCAGCTTCAAATGGCCAGACTCAGGATGCTATACAATTCCGACACTAATCAGCCCGTAGGTTTTGACTTTAACTTCGCGGGCAATAGTCCCCTACCCTCGCAAGGAAGTAGGGTTGACTCAACCGGTACCTCAGGAGACTCAACCAGGCGCGTAGAAGTTTTCCAAGTCTATTCGGATTTACCTCCAAACTTTGATTCGGCTGTCTTTTCGCCGCCGGGACTTACAAAATGAGTATAGGACTTGACATCGGCTCTAAAACTATAAAGTTGGTGGAACTTTCGTTTGATGGGGGGCGAAATATTTTGAAATCCGCCGGAGTAGTTGGTTTCGCCGGGACTTCCGTTGAAAATGCTCAGGATGATAAAAGCTATGCGACTCTCGTAGATGCTATCAAAAAGTTAATCCATGATACTAAAGTTTCTTCGCGGGAAGTAGACATTGCCATTCCCGAAAGCCAATCTTTCACTCGAGTGATCAAATTCCCGCTGCTTTCTGATCCTGAGATTGCTTCTGCAGTCAAGTGGGAAGCGGAACAATATATCCCAATCCCCATCTCTGAAGCAATTATTCAGCACGAGATTGTGGAAAGAAGGGAAAAAACTAGTCCTCCGGAGGTTTTGGTTTTACTCGTAGCAGCTCCACGGGCTTTGGTCGAAAAATATGTTAATGTTACCGGTCAGGCTGGGCTAACGGCCGGCGCGGTCGAAACTTCGCTCATTGCTTTGACCAGAAGCCTTGCTCCCGCCAACCAAACTTCTGTTTTGGTGGATATGGGCGCCAGGACAACCAGTATGGCACTGGCCAAGAACGGCCAGCTAGTTTTCTCCAGAACCATACCAACGGCGGGCGCCGCTTTTACCCGGGCGGTCGGCCAGGCGCTGGGTGTACCCGAAGCCCAGGCGGATTCGTACAAAATGACCTATGGGCTCTCAACTAAGCAACTTGAGGGCAAAGTAGCCGCCGCCATAAACCCGGTGTTTACGCTCATTACGGAGGAGATAAAGAAAGCAATTCACTACTACCAAACCGAACTTCAAGGCGAGATGCCGACATCGGTCATCTTGGCGGGCGGGTCGGCGGGCTTGCCTAACTTGGTATCAAACCTAACCAAAGCCATTGGGATAGAAGTTGTCATTGGTAATCCATTTGCAAAAGTTGTAGTTGACCCGACGACTACCAAAAAATTGGCCGCCTACTCTCCACTTTATTCCATTGCAACGGGGCTAGCGCTTAGGAGAGACTAAATGGTGAGAATTAACTTACTGCCGCACGAATTGTCTCCCGAAAGCGGTCTGAACAAGATTGCAAATATTTTGAAACAAAGTGCGATTTACGCGATGATTGTGTTTTTGGTTTTAGGTATGGGGGCCGCCGGCTTTTTCATTATAATGGGGAGCCAGGCTGCAAACTTGGAAAGTCGGCAAGCTGCACTTAAGAACAGTTTAGAGGACTTAAGCCAGGCCGAACAGTCTTTTGTATTAGTCAAAGACAGACTGGCTAAATCAAAACAGATTGTAAGCCAGACAAAATCGGCTGAGATGCTGGTTGCGATGGATAGTCTGATATCAAAAATGCCTCCGACGGTTGTTGTCAGTGAGGCAGAAGTGAGCAGCGAAAAGACTGAGATTAATTTTTTGGCAAAAAATTCGACTGATTTACCGCAAATATTGGGACCGGTACTGACCCAATTTGGATTTAGTAAAATAGTTTTAAAAGGCATTAATTTTAATCCGGCGTCGGGGTACCTTGTGACATTGGAGGTTTCACTGTGAAAATAGATATAGTTAAAATTAAAGCTTTCGCAATACCTATGGGGCTTTTTGTTGCCTCTGTCGTTTTATATGTCGTTGGAGGGAGAATTCTGATTGATCAAATTAAGGCGACCCGAGAAAAAATAGCCAGACTTGAAAAAGAGACCAGCGTATTTGAGGAAAAAGTAAGTATCCTACAGGATTTTAGTGCTACTTCTTCAAACTATATCAACATTGTCTCTACTGCCCTGCCCGATCAAAATGCTGGGATCACCTTTATTTCTCAAATTAAAAGGGGCACACAACTGGTGCCCGTGGTAATCTCAAATATAAATGCTGGAAGCCCACTGGCTGAAGAGGAACTGTCAAAAGCCCAAATCAACTTTGATGTGGATGGTAGCTTGGCTGAAGTGATGAACTTCGTGCAATATGTTTCGAGCGTATCTCCCCTATCTAGGATAGAAAAAATCAGAATTAATCAGACGGCAACCGCGGCGCGAGCAACAGTAACGGCCAGCGTTTTCTGGGCCAGCTTTCCTGAAAAACTGCCGGATATAACCCAACCTATTGATCAACTTTCGGCTGATGAACAAACAATGTTGGCTGACCTGGCTAAGCGTGTACAGCCGGTGTTTTTGAGGTTTACGCCTACGGTGACTACCCCCAGAGCAGATCCGTTTAATTTGTAACCTTAGGCGTTTTCCGTGACGTTGATGGAGACGGTTTTGTCCTCTCGGACGGCCCTGACGGAGAGTATTTTGCGCAAGGACTTGATGGTTTTACCTTCACGGCCGATGATTAAGCCTATTACATCGGGTTTAGCTACAACATCCAGATTAATATGGTTGCCGTCAACTTTTTCACTGACTTCAAAGTCGTCGCTGCCGATAATATTTTTGATCAAAAACATCAGTAAGTCTTTCATGGCAAATTAACCGATTAATTGTATAACCTTCTCACTTGGCTTGGCTCCCTGGCTGAGCCACTTTTCGTAAAGTTTTTTGTCAATTTTGGTTTCTCCCGTTTTTGGGAACCAATGGCCAATAATTTCCAGAAACTTACCCTTGTTTTTCTTATGTTTTTCAATGGCGACAATGCGATAAAAAGGATCGTTTCGTTTGCCTAATCTTGCAAGTCTAATTCTTACCATAATATGGGCATATTTTAGTGGTTTTCACCAAGCTTTACAAGTGCAGCCTCTGCGGCGTTTTGTTGGGCGATGGCTTTACTGGCTCCCTCCCCCTGGGCGATGATACCACCAGCGTCAACTTGAATGGTGAACTGCTTGTCGTGGTCCGGCCCCACTTCAGAGGTGACCGTATATTTAGGAGCGGGATAACCCTTGGCTTGAATCATCTCTTGGAGTCTGCTTTTAGGATCTTTTAATGGTTCTTTTAATTTTTGGTCAAGGTCGACTAAAAGGTTTGCTTGAATAAACTTTTTGACTGCGGTCAAACCCTGGTCTAGGTAGAGTGCTCCGATAACCGCTTCAACCGTGTCGGCCAGAAGTGACGGATTAGTTCGCCCTCCCCCGTCCTCTTCACCCTTGGACAAAAAAAGATTGTTCCCCAAATCAAGCTTCATGGCAACCTCACTCAAGTTTCTGGTGTTAACCAAGTTAGCCCGCAGGGCCGTTAAGAAACCTTCCGGTTTGTCCGGGAATTTGGCAAAAAGATATTTTGAAACCACGAATTCAAGGATCGCATCCCCCAAGTACTCTATTCTTTCATTGCTTTCCCTTGTCCCCTTGTTTTCATTTACCCAGGACTTGTGCGTTAAAGCCAGATCAAGAAACGCTTTATTTTTAAAGTGTATTTTCACAAATCCTTTCCAATGATTGTACCTAAAACTCCGTTGACAAATGAAGGGGAAGCCTCGCTGCCAAATTCCTTGGCAAGCTCTACCGCTTCGTCTATGATAACTTTTTGAGGCTCATTGCCATAGTCCAACTCGTAAAGAGCCAGTTGTAGGACAGCATGGTCTATCCTGTTTAGATTCTCGACCGGCCAAGCCGGAGCCGCCTTGGCAATTTTTTTATCTATCTTATTCTTTTTTAGCAGAACCTTTTTAGCTAAATCCCCCACCGTCTGGGGCGTAAAATTTACCGCAAAAAGGTCCCGAACTGCTTTTCGTCGAGCCAAATGTCTGGGGTCGCCTTTAGATTTCATGGCAGTATAGACAAACTTGGTGCGGCCGTTTGAGTTTGCCACAGTGAGGGCATTTTTGCAGGTTGGGAAGCACCAATCTGTTTGTGGCGGCATTTTTTCTTTTGTTGCTTCTGCTCCTGGTATGCTTTTTCTTTGGTAATGCTCCCATAAGGTGATTTTACCAAATAAAATCAGAATTTCCAAGAGGTATAGCTATTGACAAGCGTTGTATGAATATCATACAATTTACTTGTGATGACGAAAACGATTAATATTTCTTTGCCTGTGGGAATGTACCAAGATGCTAAAAGGGTTTTGAAAGAGAAACAATACACATCCTTTAGCGAGTTGATGCGCAACTCTTTGCGCCAAACGCTTTATCCAGAATTGACGATTAATGGCTTTACGCCGGAATTTGAGGATGAGGTTTTGCGGATTGCTGCCACACCGGATGACAACGATTTAGTTTGGGAAACCGAAGAAGATATAGATAAATACTTTCAACAAGTAAAAAAGAAGACAAAAGCTTCTGATGATAAGAATTAAGCATGCGGGCGAGTTTGACCAGTTACTTGATGTGATTGCGAAAAATGATCTTGAAATGTTTGATTTAGTTAATGCGAAGATAAAACTTTTTAAGAAAAACCCGAACGATACTCGTCTCGATAACCACCCTCTTAAGCGAAGAATGAGAGGTAAATGGGCTTTTAGTATTACTGAAGATATACGGATTGTGTATATTTGGCAGGGAGAAAAGAGGGTTCGTTTCCTAAACATCGGCCCTCACTCTAAAGTTTATTCAAGGGCCGACTAATTCTTCTGCAACCTTTTTTGAGGCTTTGATAAGATCAATGTCACTCCAAGTGGCGATAGTTAGTTCCGGAATGCCGCTTTGGCGGCTGCCCCAGATTTCACCCGGACCGCGGAGTTTAAGGTCAAGCTCGGCCAGCTGCCGACCCGATTTGGTTGTTTTTAGGGCTTCGAGTCTTTCAATTGCCTTTTGGGATGGGTCTTCGGCAAAAAGCAAACAGTAAGATTTTTTAGCTCCTCTTCCGATTCTGCCTCTTAACTGGTGGAGGCTGGCCAAACCGAATCGATCGGCGGTTTCGATAACCATGATGGTGGCGTTGGGCACGTCCATGCCTACCTCGACAACCGGAGTTGAGACCAGAATGGCTGTTTGGCCGTTTTTAAAGTTGGCCATGACTTTTTCCTTCTGTTTTCCTTTAAGTCTGCCGTGCAGAAGATCAACCTTAAAATCTGCAAAAACTTTTTTCAATTTCAGATACTCCTCTTTTGCCGACTTGACGTGCTTGAGGGTTTCCTTTTCCGACTCGTCGATTAAGGGGCAAATAACGAAGACTTGTGACTGGTTGCTGGTGATTTGTGACCGGATCCAATTATAAGCACTGGCGCGTTTTGTTTCCGGTACGACCCAGGTGGTTATTTTTTGTCTGCCCGGAGGTAATTCGTCTAAAGTAGACAAATCCAGGTCTCCGTAAAAAGTTAGGGCGACGGTGCGAGGGATCGGTGTCGCCGTCATTGTTAAAACGTGGGGGGAAGAAGTGCCTTTGGTCAGGTGTTCCCTCTGCTCCACGCCAAATTTGTGTTGCTCGTCGATGATAACCAATGCAGCATCAGTAGTTCTCGCTTTTGTGTGAATCAGGGCATGAGTGCCGACGATAATGTCGGCTCTGCCCAGAGATTGTTTAGTAATGGCGGAAGTAATAAGTGAAACTCTTGCGCCGAAAGAGCCAAAAAGCGCCTTTAGTGTTTCAAAGTGCTGGGTGGCCAGGATTTGGGTGGGAGCCATGAGTACGGTTTGGTGGCCGTTAACAAAAGCAACATATGCGGCCGCGGCGGCAACTACCGTTTTTCCGCTGCCCACATCTCCTTCCAAAAGTCGGTTCATGGGAATGTTTTTTTGTAAATCTTCAAGAATTTCTTTGACTGTGAACTTTTGTGCTGTGGTTAGTTCGAAAGGCAAAGAACTGATAAACTGATTAACTGATGGCTGACTAACTGTCAGCTGATAACTAACTTTATTTTTTTGCCACTGCTTTCTTTTTTTGATATTAGCGCTCTGAAGATCCAGAAGTTCATTCAAAGCAAGCCTCCTGCGGGCGTTTTTAGCAGCCTCCAGGTTTTTAGGGTAGTGGACGTCTTTGATGGCTGTTAAAAAACTAGTCAAATTCAGTTTTTTAAGTGTTTCTTTGGATAGGAAATCTTTGAATTCTTTTGGATCTATTTTTTCAAAAGCGGTTTTGATTCTTGATCTTAGCCACTTTGATGAAACCCCGGCTGTCTCGTGGTATACGGGAACCAGCCGGCCGGTGTGGGTGCTTGCCTCGCCGCCAGGCGGGCCAACATTGATAATCTCATACTCCGGAGAAACAATGGCTTTGGCTCTACTCCACCAACCGATCTTGCCGGCCAGTGAAACCTTTGTGCCCACCGGCAGAGTTCGGATCAGAAAGGGTTGGTTAAACCAGAAAACATAAATTGTGCCCGTGTCGTCGGCAATTTTTGCAATCTGGATTTTGCGGCCGCTTCTTGTGTATTGGTTGACGATTGAAACAATCTCGCCCCTGACGGTCACCACTTCTCCGGGTTCAAGACTGGCAACGCTCTCAATTTGCCGAAAATCATCATACCGGTGAGGTACATGGTGAAGAAGGTCCCCTATGGTGTTTATTCCTAGCTTGGCTAGTCTATCTACATAGGTGGTTCCAACAAAAGGCAACTGGCCGACTGATGAACTAAAATCCATTAATTATGAAAGGGATAAAGGGCAGAAAAGTGGTTAACAAAAGCCCGATTCCGGCAACAATAATTACGATTTTAAAGAAAATTTTTTGTTTTTTACCTAGAATCATTTTACTTTGACAAATATCTTTTTGCCAACTTTTATTTTGTCGTGAACACTAATTTTTAAAGCGGGATCTGTAATGGTTTTGTCATTAATATCAACTGCTCCTTGCCTGATTAGTCTCTTGGCCTCACTGTGGCTGACACTGGCTGCTAATTCAACCGCGCCGGCAGCTGTTGAGACTCTTTCGATTTCTTTTTTGTATTCCGGCTCCCCTTTTTGAAAAGTCCGCTCAAAATGTTTCTGGGCCTCCTTTGCATCTTGAGTGCTGTGCAACTCACTAACAATTGTAAAGGCAAGTTTTTTCTTGGCCGCCAGCACATTTCCCTTGATAATTTTGGCAATTTCATCAATCGGCGTCCAGGTCGCCAGGGTGAAGTATTGCTCAATTAGATCATCACGCAAAGACATCACCTTACCGTACATGTGGCTTGGTTCATCCTCTATCCAAATCGCATTTCCCCATGACTTGCTCATTTTCCTCCCATCCGTGCCCTCCAAAATATCGTGTGTCATTACGAAACTTTCTTTATTTCTTAAATCCTTTTGCAGCGTTCGTCCGGCTTGCATATTAAACGTTTGGTCGGTGGAACCTATTTGTAGGTCAGTGTCCATGAAATAGTGGTCATATCCTTGCATAACTGGATACAACACCTCGTGAAGGCCGACTCTCTTTCCCTGGTCCATTCTCCTTTTAATTAATTCACGGCTGGTGAAATCTCCAAGAGAGAAATGCTGGCTCAGTTCGAGGACTTCTTTGAAGGTTAGTTTAGAAAGCCAACTGCTATTGAACTTTGTTTTGACTTTTGAGAAGTCGATAATTTTACTGGCTTGAGCTTGGTATGTTTTCAAATCCTTCTTGATTTGCTCCGGGGAAATCGCCGGCCTTTCTGACTCTTTATCTGAAGTATCTCCAATCGTACTTGTAAAATCACCAATTAGAAAGGTGACGTTATGCCCCATTTCCGACAAAGTTTGTAGCATCCTAAACGGCACGGTATGACCTAAAGTTAACCTTGGCGCGGTGACGTCAAAGCCAGTGTAAATGTTTAATTTCTTTCCGGAGCCAAGTAGCTTCCGTAAACCTTCTTTGTTTGGAATGATATTGGCCACTCCCCTTGTCAAAACTTCATCGATTTTATCCATAAGCCTGATTTATTCTATACTCAAGTTTTGTTGTCAGCAACTATCTACTTATTAAAGCTTTTTTGATGTTTGAAAGCTCTTTTTTTGGAATTTGCTTAGGTTTTCTTTTCAAATCTTCTTTTGAATACATAGGAATTACATGAGCGTGTATATGCCCAACATGCATAGTGTCTTTGTCTAACAAGTAAACGTTGTTGTTTAACTTCAATACATATGCTGGCGCTCTCATCCTTTTTGTTTTTTCTTCAGCCAATTTGATAACTAGCCTGAAAAATTGTTCTTTGTTCTCTAGTTCTTTAATATTTGAAAAGTGAGATTTTGGAAAAACAATAAAATGACCTCTGGTTTGAGGATGAAGAACCAACATCGCCAAGTATTTTTTATCAGAGTAAATGATCCTGTATGGATCTTTTATCTGATTTCTGGAAATTTGGCAAAATACACAATTTTTCATAGACCCAGTCTTTCCATACAAAATTCTATCATTTTACGTATTGTTTCGAAGTCATTTTCATCAATGGTGTCAATACTCCGGATAGTTTTCATTAATGTTTTCAAGTGACGAAAATAAAAACTTTTTCTAATTCCAAATGATCGCTCGCCTTTAAAATAGGGATTTGTTTTATCAGATTGGTAACCAAATTCTTGCGAAAATAAACTTATTCCTTCTTCTGAAGTAACAGGTATGTACTTTCTCGAAAATGCAATAATATTATTAATATCTCTATATAAATAGTCCTTTTGATTTTTGGGGTAAGAATTTGAGAAAAGTTACTGCAGGATCGACAGACGCGAATGAAACATCTGCAATTTTGTCTTTGAGGGCCTCTAGTTCAGCCGAAACATTCTGGACAAATTCTTCGGCTTCGTCATTACACTTCACCAAGAGATCAATAAGTGCTTGATTGCTTTCAAAGTCGTAAAATGACTCCGCAAGATTTGAGTTGTCGATTGTCGGTAAGCTAACTGGTCTGGTTAAGGTAAGAAATAAAGCTGCTTTTTTTAGGCTCCCTTGAGGTCTTTGAGTTGAAAATGCTTCGAGCATTTCCATAATTGTTGGAGCTTCTCCTTTGGTTCCACTAGCTATTGTACCTTCAAAACCTACTCCGGCACCTGGTACATGGCTGCTGAGTCCGGACTGCGTAGTTGATGAAAAAACGAAAGAAGCATCTTGGGAATCGGGCATGCTATCGATCGCTAAAATAAAATCTGATTGAGTAAATTCTGAAATAGCTGTGATTGACGTCAAAAAAACGCCAGTTGCTGTAAGATTGCCAGCTTTTTCAAGTACTACTGTTCTCTTGGTATTATTAAATGGTAAAAAACCGGAGCCACTCCAGGAGGGAACAAGAGCATTTGTTGTATCGATCTTCTCTTGCAGTAAAAACGATTCGGAGACCACTTCTACTGTAAAACCGGCTTTAGTAAGTAAATCTTTTGTTTCATATGACATCCTGGCAAATATGTCATATCTGCCTGATGACAATAGATTTATTGCGGCTTCCAATTGCGGATCATCTTCATCTCTTTCCCTATATGCTGAAACGATAAAGCTGGTATCTATTTCTCCCTTGTTTAAAATTTCTGCCGCCTCCTCAAGGGAAACATTTTCCCTCCTGGCAATATTACACAAAGCCCCGGCAGCTCTGGGCCCAGTGTTGTTGTTTATTAAAATTATAGGTAAACCACTTGCTAGTGCTGTTCGCATCTGCTCTCCGATTGTAAGTAACATCAAGTGGCCTGCGTGCAGCTCTTTTCCCATAGTGATACTAGAAACAATCCCTGGGTTTTCTGCACTGATTTTTTGTACTTCTTTACTGACATTTCGAATTTCCACATCGATGGGTCGGCTTATTTGTTTTAATCTGGTAATAAATCTTTCCATGCTTATGTCCTTATTACTGCCCCCATTATTTGCGGGACGAATTTGTTGATATTACTGCCGTAAATTCTTACTGACATATTTGGATTTTGTTTTTTGGCACGGATTATTTCCTGTTCGGACAACAGGCCTACCGCAAAACCTTTTTCCATTACTTTTTCTAAAGCTTTGGTGTAGCTTTCCACACCAACTTTGTCATCTGCTTGTTCTTCGAGAGCAAGAATCCAAATTAATTCGTTGATCATGTGGAAATAAACAATTAGAAATGCATCTGTTGTCATTGGTTGATCATT
>MGGO01000022.1:0-15379 GCA_001792465.1 Candidatus Woesebacteria bacterium RIFCSPHIGHO2_01_FULL_44_10 | reverse complement strand
TTCGTTGTTGGGTGCGATAGAGATTATGGATTTGTCCCATCTTCTAGTCCAAGTACATGCTGCTGCGGAATTAGCTGCAAGCTCGTCGAATAAAGATGCCGTTAAAAAGGGTAAATTTGGAACCGGTAAGTTGATATTTACATAACAGGTGTAGTGATTTTGCGAAAAAATATCCCTGCCCTTTTTTTCTGCGTAAGCTGCTTTGATAAAGGCTTCCCTTTCGTTTAATAATGACATTTCTGTTTCTTGTTTCATTTTTTAAGCAACAAAAAAACCCGCCTTTTGGCGAGTTATGTTTTGTTTTTGTAATTTTTAGGTTTATTTTTTTATTTTAAACAACAATTTTAATGCACAACACCACTCGCCATCAGACGAGATAGTAATGCCAGTCCTTGTTGTTCAAAAATAAGTTCATGTCTAGAGCAATTATACTTGCAAATTATTTTTTTGTCAACAGCTGTACAGTATCAGGGTTTCGTTGACATCAGGTAGTGTATTGGATTTGTTGGTAAGGATCCAGTCTTCGATTCGCTGTTGTGGGGTTCTGCCTTGCATTCCATAACCTCCGTGTCTTCTTTTGGTATTGTACCAGGCCAGGTAACGGGAGAGCCAATAACGGGCATACTGAAGATCCTCTTTGTGGGCAGAAACTCTCCAGAAGCACTCTTCCTCAATGATGCGGTGCATCCTCTCTACCTTGCCATTGCTGGTGGGGTGCTTAGGGGGATTTCTTTTGATAACAATGCCTAAATTCCCACAGACTTTACTGAATGTCTTTTTGAATTCACTTCCATTGTCTGTTCTCACTGCTTTAATAGGGAAGGGAGCTTCTCTGATCATCTTAAGAAGGAAATTGGCTGCATTTTGGGAATTGTTGTGGAAGTAACAGTCTGCCATACCCCATCTTGAGCAATCATCCACAGCTGAAATGAGAATGATACCTTTTTTGCCAAAGGGTTCGGTAGTGTCAATCTGAATTTCTTCCCCCGGATACTCTTTGGCATACAAAGTGGCTGGTTTTCTTTTCTCCTTTTGTTTGGGGATGATGAGTCTTTTTCTGACCAAGATCCTGTAGGCTGTGGCCCGACTGATGTGGATGTGGACGTCTTCCAAAAGCCAGCAGATCCGGTCTGCTCCAACGCCATATAACTCAAAATACTTCTCAACCGTGTCCTCAATCCATTTGTCAGTTCGGTTGTGAGCTCTTTGATATCCTTTGGGGCCTCTTTTGCGGCCACAGATGGCGCTTGATCCGTGTTTCTCAACCGACTTTCTGAGTTTCCATAAACCCTGTCTGGTCATGCCCAGAATCTTGGCTCCGGAGGAAACTGAGAGCTTACCTGAATTAACCTCATTAACTACCCTCAGTCTGGCCTCAACCAGTTTACGTATAACAGCCTCACTCATACAACACTCCTTTCTAAGTTGATGACATATCCACCAACAGGAGGCATTGTATCTGCTAAATAATCGTTTTTTGAAGCGAATCCATGTAAACTAAATTGCTGATACTTTAAGATTTTTTGTCAACAGCTGTCAACATCAAGATTAGTAAAGAGAAATCCTACCTGTAACATTTTTGTAATTTTGTTACAATAAAAATACATGGCCAGGTGGAGAAGTGAATATCGGCGCCGGAGTCGGATGACTTTGCGCAATCCGGAAGTGGCTAAAAGCAGACGGGTGGCTAGGCTTGCCAAACTTGCCTTTATGGGGGTTATTTTAGCTGTGATTGCGGCGATGATTATTATTCCCCTTTTTGCTTTCACTCTCCCGGCACCGGACAAGATTGTCAGACAAGACGGCTTTTCAACCAAAATTTTAGACCGAAACGGCGAGCCTCTATATGACATTTACGAAGACGAGCGCCGAACCCAAGTGGACTTAGAAGAGATTCCCGAAAGCCTGCGACAGGCAACAGTCGCCATCGAGGACAAAAATTTTTATAAGCACAAAGGCTTTGACCCGACGGGGATAATTCGGGCCGCTTTTAACATTGTTTTCCGTGGCCGGGTACAAGGTGGCTCGACTCTGACCCAGCAGCTGGTCAAAAACGCCCTCTTGTCTCCCGAACGGACGGTTTTCAGGAAAATTCGTGAGTTTATTTTGGCCATTCAAATTGAAAGAAAATACAGCAAAGATGAGATTTTGCAGCTTTACTTAAACGAGGTTCCTTATGGTGGTACGGCTTACGGTGTGGAGGCGGCTTCCGAGGTTTACTTTGGCAAAAGCGTCAAGGACTTAAACTTAGTTGAGTCGGCCTTTTTGGCGGGTGTTCCCCAGCGGCCCTCCCGTTATTCACCCTACTCCTCCACGCCGGATGCTTATAAGGATAGAACCAAGCAAGTTTTGAAACGCATGAAAGACGATGACTATATAAGTAAGGAAAAATATGAAGAGGCAGTCAAGTTGGTTGATAGCTTAGAATTTCAGGCCCAGGGAGCAAGTTTCAAAGCACCTCATTTTGTCCAATATGTCCAAAAGCTTCTCGAAGAGCGCTACGGGGAAAATGTGGTCGAGTTGGGGGGCTTAAAAGTGACCACCACCCTTGATTTGGAACTCCAGGAAGCGGCTCAGGACGTTGTCCGCGAAGAAATTGCCGACGTTGAATATTTAAACATTGGAAACGGCGCGGCAGTAGTTATTGACCCTGAGACGGGTGAGATTTTAGTCATGGTTGGGAGCAAGAATTTTAACGACCCGGATTATGACGGTCAGGTCAATGTAACCATGTCCCTGCGCCAGCCGGGTTCCGCCATCAAACCCATTACGTATGTGACGGCATTTAAAAAGGGTTACATTCCGTCAACTCTTTTGATGGACGTGCCGACTGAGTTCCCCGGAGGAGCCGGTCAGCCTGTCTACAAGCCCGTAAACTATGACGGCAAGTACAGGGGGCCGATGCAAGTCAGGTATGCCCTGGCCAACTCCATTAACGTCGCAGCCGTTAAAATGCTCGCGATGGTCGGAATCAAAGATGTTTTAACCACGGCCAATGAACTGGGTATTTCTTCCCTTGAACCCACCCGGGAAACTCTTAACCGAGTCGGGCTTTCGTTAACCCTAGGGGGAGGAGAAGTCAGGCTTGTGGAGCTAACCAGCGCTTACGGGGCATTCATGAACACAGGTTACCGAGTCGATCCGGTGGGTATCCTTAAGGTTGAAGACGCCAATGGTAAAGTGCTAGAAGAAAATGAACCTAAAAAAGGCAGAAGAGTTTTGTCTGAGGGTGAGGCCTATTTGATTGCCGATATTTTGTCTGACAACCAAGCCCGTAGTGAAATTTTTGGCACCAATAGCCTTTTGAATATTGCGGGCCGTCAAATTGCCGTCAAGACCGGGACAACCAATGATCGGCGTGACAACTGGACAATTGGCGGCAATCCCCAGGCAGTTGTTGGAGTTTGGGTCGGTAACAATGACAACTCTGAAATGCGTGAGGTGGCTTCGGGTGTTACCGGAGCTTCCCCTATTTGGCGAAGAATTATTCTTGAAGCCCTGAAAGGAAAATCCAATGTTGGCTTTGAGCGGCCGGATAGCATTGTCACCGCTTCGGTTGATAAAGTAAGCGGTTACCGCGCCCACGATGGTTTTGCTGAGCGAAGCGAGGTTTTCATCAAGGGGACTGAACCCGGGGAGGATCCAATTCACTTAAAGCTCAAAGTTTGTAAAAATGATGGCAACTTGGCTGGACCCGGGGACGGCAATACCGAGGAGCGGGAATTTTTTGCCTTTGCTGAGGAAGATCCCTCTGGCCCGCCCAACCTCTGGCAGGAGGGCATCAATGCCTGGTGGGATGGCAGTCTGGACCGCTATCCCCGCGCTCCGACTCATTATTGTGGCAATCAAGAGAATTTATTGGACGTAGATTTTGAAAACCCGCGCGACCAGCAATCAAACCTAGGCAATAGCCAAAATATTAAATTAAAAGTTACAACCTCAGCGGGCGTGGAGGTAGTTGAGCTTTATATTGACACTGCTAAAGTCAGAAGTTTTACCGGCGCGCCTTATGAGTACAACACGGATTTGACCGACGGCGTGCACGAATTGAAAGCGATTGTAAAAGACAAGGACGGGAAACAAAAAGACAGAACAATTACGATTGGTATTAATACCGAGTGGAACGCTTCACTTTAGTTGACGAGATTAGGTATAATAAACAAATGGCAGATGCAGAACTTCAGCCTGCCGAAGAAAGAGAGGTTGTCATCTGGGTTTGTAACCACTCCGACCTGAAGCCTTGGAAAGACTTTGTCCGAGACGCGGGAATCTTCGAGGCGATAAAGGAGATAGACCTTACATCTCTTCAGGAGTTGTGTAGGGCTTTTCACTATTCGATATATCATCATGATTTTGAGCAAGTTGACACCCTGGATAAATTAGGAAAGGTAGACAGAGATAGTCTGATTATTCGATCAGTAGTTAATGCTATTAGAAGCCATCTTGAAATAAACACAAATATAAATTAATCCTTAACTACTCCACCGAATTTTTTCGCCACGGCGGCGATAATTCTGCTCCTTATTTTGGTAACTTCAGCATCAGTTAGAGTTTTTGTTTTACTTTGGTACCAGATTCGAAAAGTAAAATAGTCTTTGTAAGTATCGATCAATTCAACATTTGATATTTGATCTTTGATTTTTGATATTTGTTCTATTACCTCGCCCACTCTTGTTTTTTGGGGGAGCTTGAAAGTAAGATCCTCAATCTGAGCTGGATATTTAGGAAGTGGTTGATAAGTTGGTGTTTGTTTGGCAACCTTTCTCAAATTTTCGACAAACAGTTCATAGTAAATATAATTGGATTCCAGTACCCCAAACTCTCCTATTGCTGCGCTTTTGGCCACAAGTACCGTTCTCTTGCCCGCAACAAAGTTTGCTTTTTCTTCTATTTCGAATTTATAATTAATACCGAGTTCCTCAAGTAATGCTTCGACAACCCCTTTTGCTTTTCTGTAATCTGTTTTTGCAAAAATTCCGGCAAGGGTCATTATTTCAGCGGGCAGGCCCGCCTTCGTTTCACTTCGGTGAGGTAAATATACATTTGCCATTTCAAAAAGATGAAAAGAATCTTTCTCTCCTTTATTTTGATCGACGGCTTCAACCAGGGAGGGCATGAGACTTGTTCGCATAACAGCGGTATCAACCCCGAGTGGGTTTTTGAGTGCCAACGCATCTTTTGCCGCCCAGGCCGTTGGTACCATTGAAAGCGTATATACTTCAGCTCCGCCAAAGCCTTTTAATAGTGTCTTTAATCGCAGCTCGAAGCCAAACGGTGTGTCAGCCAGAGGGTCAGGAATAGCGCCTTCCATAAGTTTATTCGGTAAGTTGTGGTAGCCATAGATTCTGGCCACCTCCTCCACAATATCCTCGGCGATTTCAACGTCTTTTGCCCGAAACGAGGGAATCGAAACTATTAGATTGTTTCCCGACCACGTTGGTTCAAATTCTAAACTTTGAAGAATGTTTGAGATCTTAGCTTTTTCAATTTTTATGCCTAATCTATCTTCGATAAACTGAAGAGTGGTTTTAACGGTTTTGGCTTTATAGCCGGCTGGGTAAATGTCAATTAATCGGCTTGAAACTTTAGCAGCCGTGGTTTTTTCCATAAGCTCAGCGGCTTTTAGAATTGCAGTCAAACCCAGTTGTGGATCTACGCTTTTTTCGTTGAGGACAGCGGCTTGGCTCCTGATTGCAAGACCCATTGACGCCTGTCTGATTTTGGCAGGATCAACAGCCTCGATCCACAATAAAAGATTCTTGGTCTTGCCGTTTACCACTGTATTTTTAGTACCCATAATCCCCGGCAAGTCCACTATTGCATTGCCGTCACTAAAGACTACTTCTCCGCCGGTAAGAACGTGCTCTTTATTATCTAAGGTTATTAGTTTCTCGCCCTTTTTAGCTTCACGAACAATTATTTTTTTTATTTTGTCAAAATCAAAAACGTGTATTGGATGACCGACCTCCCACATAACATAGTTGGTGACGTCAATTACATTGTTCAGAGGGCGCTGCCCAACCGCCTTGAGTCTCTCTGCCACAAACTTTGGTGAGGGGCCAAGCTTAGCCCCCTCAAGTTTTAAGGCCAAAATTCTAGCACACAGCTTGGAATCGTTCTTAATTGTAAGCCCCAAATTTTTCTTGTCGGTTATTTTTTGGCTTCTTAGCGGTTTTAGGTTTGCCTTTATTCCAAACTGTGGGAGAATGGCAGCTGCTTCACGGGCAATTCCCATTACACTCATCATGTCAACCCGGTTAGTGGTAACCTCAATATCATATATCCAATCTCGATCGACTCTTTCAACTCTTTCCACGGAAGGGCCGCAAAGAGAGAGACACTCGGCAATTTTTTGCGGCGTCGCTTTGGTTACGAGATACTCTCTAAGCCAGGAATCGGGTATTAAAATATTCATAATTGTTCTAGGTAAGCTAGGTTAGTCCTGTAAACTGTGCGAATATCGTTGATGTTTAGGCCCGGTTTTAAGAGGTAGACTCTTTCTAGTCCCCAGCCAAAAGCGAAGCCGGAGTAGACACCGGGGTCAATTCCACCGGCCTTGAGAACGTTGGGATGGACCATGCCCGCACCGCCAACTTCGTGCCAACCGCTTTTGCAGAATTTACAACCTTTTCCATCACAGTGGACACATCTGAAATCCACTTCAAATGAAGGCTCTGTAAATTTAAAATTAAATGGCCTGATGCGCGAGACTGATTTTGAACCGTAGAGTTTTTTGCCGAAATAATCCAGCGTTCCCTTGAGATTGGTGATGTTAATTCCCTTGTCCACAACCAGCCCTTCAAACTGGTGAAACATGGGAACGTGGGTGGCGTCGGATTGCCTGCGGTAGCACTTGGCAATGTTTATCATCCTAATTGGAGGTCTGGCTTTTACCCTTTCCATCTCTCTGATTTGCCCACTTGAAGTATGAGGAGTTAAGACTACTTTACCGTACTTTTTGTCTTCGGGTAGGTTAATGAAGAATGTTTCCCATTCGTCTCTCGCCGGATGGCCCTGGGGCATGTTCAGCGCTTCAAACGCATACCAATCCCATTCAACTTCCGGGTAGCGAACTCGGGTGAAACCAATCTTCTCAAAGATGGCAGTTACTTCGGTAGCTGCCTGTGTTACCAAGTGTAAATGTCCAAGTGCGGGTTTTTCTCCGGGAATTGTGGCGTCAAACCAGTGCTTTGCCGATTGACTAAAGGAAAGTTTTTGTTCAGCGAGAGTTTTGGCAAGAGTACTCATCGCCTCATTTATTAACCTGCCCACGTTCTTTTTTTCGTCCGGTTTTAGTTTTTTAATCTTTTTAATTTCGGTTGTGATTTTACCGTTTCGACCCAGATAATCGATGCGGATTTGTTCCAATTCAGCAACACTTTTGGCTTCCATTATGGCAGCAATGGCCTGGTTTTTGAGATTGTTAAGCTCCTCTTGCACTCTGGAGTTATTTTACTTCTTTTACGATTTTTTCGAAAGCATTAGGATCGGTGATGGCAATATCGGAGAGGATTTTGCGGTCAAGATCTATTTTTGTGTCTTTGAGTTTTTTGATAAATGCACTGTATTTTAAACCGTGTTCACGGACAGCGGCATTAAGACGGATGATCCAGAGCTTCCTCAAGTCTCTTTTCTTTAATTTTCTGCCGTGGAAAGCGTATTGGCCCGCATGCAGCAGGGCTTCTTTGGCCGTTTTGACTCTTCTGCTGCGGGCGTGGCGAAAACCCTTGGCGGCAGCTTTAATTTTGCGGTGACGCTTAGCGGCGAGTGATTTAGCTCTTGGCATTTTTCTTCTTTCTTAAGCCCATGGCCTTGCGTAATTTCTTTTCATAAAAACCAGTCACCAAAACATCCTTTTTGGCTTTGAGCGTTTTTTTACGGCTCTTTTTAGTGTTTAAGTGACTTGTAAAACTGCGTCTGCGCATGATCTTCCCCGAGCCGGTTACTTTAAACCTTTTCGTGGCTGATTTCCTGGTTTTCATTTTTGGCATCTTGTTTTTTTACCTTACTGGTCGGTGAAATGACCATAGCTAAATGTCTCCCGATAAACTTGGGCGTACTGTCGATATTTATTTCGTCAGCAAACCCGTCGGTTAGCCTCTTTAAGAGTTCGTAACCAAACTTTCTGGCGTCCATCTGTCTTCCTTTAAACCTGACGACTAATCTGACTTTGTCGCCGCCTCCCAAAAACTCTTTTATCCTCTCGACTCTTGTCTTGTAATCTGCGTCACCGATAAAAGGCGTAAACCGGACTTCTTTGATATCAGATTTTTTGGCTCGTGCTTTTCTTGCCTTTTTCTCCTCGCGATATCGAAATTTACCAAAGTCCTCTAAGCGAACTACGGGTGGTTTGGCCTGAGGGGCAATCTCAATGATGTCCAGCTTTTTCTCGCGGGCTAACTCAAGCGCTTTTTTAATGTCCATGACTCCGACGAGTCCTTTTTCATCAACAACACGCACCTCGGGTGCGCGTATTTGTTCATTAGTTCGCCAGAACAGCTTCTTGTCCAAATCTAGGAGAATTATATCAGATCCAAGGCTTTGGTTTCAATCTTATCTTTTGCAAGCTCAATAAACTTATCGATTTTCATTTGCCCCACATCTTTCCCGTCCCTTAGTCTTAGGCTTAAGCTTTGACTTTTCTCTTCTTTATCACCAACAATTGCCATATATGGAACCTTTTCCATTTGGGCGTCCCTGATTTTAGCTTGCAAAGTCTCATTCCTCTCGTCCACTTCCACCCTGATTCCTGCTTCTTGTAATTCTTTGTATGTTTTTTGTGCATAGCCCAAATTCCTCTCGGTAATTGGTAAAACCTTGACTTGTATTGGCGAAAGCCATATCGGAAAAGCCCCGGCATAATTTTCTATTAAAATAGCCATGAATCGTTCTAAGGATCCCAGTGGCGCTCGGTGAATCATGACCGGTGTCTTTTCTTTGCCATCCTGAGCGACATATTTTAAATTGAACCTTTCGGGTAGCATGAAATCAACCTGGACCGTGCCGCATTGCCATTCCCGTCCCAGAGCGTCCTTGATGAGAAAATCCGCCTTGGGTCCATAAAAAGCCGCGTCTCCCTCGGAAATAAAGTAATTTGATTTAGCTTTTTTTAAGGCGTCGATGGCCCTTTGCTCGGCCCTTTTCCAGTGGGCGTCGTCGCCTAAGTATTTCTCTTTTTTGGATCTGACCCCGAGGCGTACGCGGTAGTCCGTGAAGCCAAAAACCTGATAAAGTTCTTGCGTAAAGCGGAAAACTTCAATGAATTGATCCACTGACTGCTGAGGAGTGCAAAAAATATGGGCGTCGTCCTGAGTAAAGGCCCGAACTCTAAGCAGTCCGCTTAATTCTCCGGATTTCTCATAACGATAAACAGAACCGATTTCGGCGATTTTGAGAGGTAACTCTTTGTAAGAACGAGGTTTTAACTCGTAGCTTTGGATGTGCATTGGGCAGGTCATAGGTTTAACGAGATATTCGGTTCTATCCACGTCCATGGGTGAATACATTTTTTCTCGATAAAGATCCCAATGGCCACTTTTTTCCCACAAGGATTTCTGGCCGATATGCGGGCTGTAGACGTGTTTATAACCCATCTTGATTTGCTCGTTGACCATAAAGTTTTCTATTTCCCTCCTGATTATTGAACCATTAGCCAGCCAGAGAGTAATACCCGGGCCAACCTCGTTGTTGATTGTAAAAAGTTCTAATTCCCGGCCGAGTTTGCGGTGGTCGCGTTTTTTAGCCTCTTCAAGTTGGTTCAGGTAATTGTCCAATTCTTTTTGAGTCGGCCAGGCCGTGCCGTAAATGCGGGTTAACATTTTATTTTTCTCACTCCCCCGCCAGTAAGCTCCGGCGACGGAAAGAAGTTTGAAATATTTTAATTCATGACTTGGATTTTCAATGTGACCGCCGCGGCAAAGATCGGTAAAATCACCAGACTTGTAAATTGTGAGAGATTTGCCCTCTTTGGCAAATTCACTCGCGAGCTCTATCTTGTATTTGTTGCCTTGGAATTGTTTTTTTACTTGGGCTAGCGTCACTTTTTGGTGGTTAAAGTTGCTCCAATCCTTGACCAAAGCCTGCATGGTTTTTTCTATTTTGGACAAATCCTCAGCCGAGATTTTTAAGTTGTCAAAATCATAATAGAAACCATTTTCGATCGAAGGACCAATGGTGGGTTTGGCTTTAGGGTACAGTTCTAAAACAGTCGCAGCAAGCAAATGCGCCGCCGAGTGTCTTAAATGATCTAAATATCGTTGATCCTTCATAGATTAATAGTACTAAAAAAACTCCCTTTTGGGGAGTTTTCCTAAAAACCACATCAACTCCCCGCTCTACGCGCTGGAGGTAGTTGTGGTGGTTAAAAGTAACATTGAGGCTATTGTCCCAGAATTGACAGGTTCTTGTCAAGGGGTGCTATAATTTTGATAATGGCAAAGGATAAAAAGTCGGCCAACGGAAAAAACCTAATTTCGGGTAGCAGAGTCCCGGTTGCTTATTTAATTGATTATGTTAAAGAGGGTTACACGGTTAGTGATTTTATTTCCTCTTACCCCTGGATAAGCAAAGCTAAAGTGTTGAAAGCTTTGGAGGAAATCAAAGCTCGAGAATTTACTGCTCAATATGCCCTCTAGAAAGCCACGTATTCAGCTCAGTTCGTTTGGATAACCATCCTGGCGCGATCGTTGTCTCAACAGGTTTTGTTACCCCTGAAAATGTGAACAGGATTTTGAGAAAGGCTCTACCAGTTTTGACGCAGAATTATGTAAAAAATTCTTTTATTAAAATAACCTCAAATAAAATTACAAGGATTAAAGGCGGTAAATTGATACAAATGGACTATCTAATTAAATAGATGGATTTGTCAAGAAATCAGTTGGTAGAGACCTCAGGTTTGCGAGCGACGATTATTAATCGGGTCGGTACATCCTGGTAATCAAATGGCTTGCGGGATGCCTCCTGCAACTATCGTCGCCACATCCCGCCCACTCGCGCATCCCTCGACTCTCGCCTTGATATCTTTTTTATCTCTGGAGCTAAAGAATGGTTCAAAATGCTTTTTTATCGCTGGAGAAACAATAAACTCCCAGGTCAGAAGTTTTGGGGCTTTAGCAGCAAAATCACCGGCCTGTTCGTCATAAACTTGTTCCGAATCTCTTCTATCGACGTTCATTTTGATCACTGTAGGTTATATTATAGTTCTGCTGGTGTCAAATGCAAAAGTAGATGTTTGACTTAATGAGAGGCACTAGGATTAATTTAATTAATGCAGTTGACGCTGACGACGGGGCAATATAAAACTCTCTCAGAATTTTGTAACGATGTGGCTAAAGGCACAGCCTTAGGAGTGATTTTGGGGCAAAATTCACTTTCTGGAGCGGCACCTAGTATCAGAATTGCTATCTCCATATTTTGGATAGCGGTTTCTTTACTTTTACTGGTTCTTGCCTTAGTATTTAGTAAGGAGGCAAAACCATGAACAATACTGATTTAGCGGTGGCTTTCAACACGGGATTTATTATGGTAGGTTTAATGGGAATAATTTTGGCTTTTGTGTATCTTAAAAGCAAGAAAACATACAGAAAAAGTTGACTTATGTTTGAATGGAATTTGATAAATACAACAATTATTTTGGGAATTGTGATTGTGGTTGGTTATTCTCTGGTTTATATTGCCTCCAAGAAGAAATAGCTACAAAACATAGATATCCTGGTTATAGGTGGATTTTGCCATCAGCTCACCCCGAAGGAGGGGCAATATAAAACTTTTTTTAAATCATTGGTAGGGCGTACCAGGAAGGAAGTAACCGAATAGTGCTTCCCCCAACCTTAATTTCTTCTGGATCACCTTGGTAGATGATGATGCCGATTTCCGATTGATATCTTTCCATGAAATTAACCAGACCCCTGACGTCTGAAATTGTTAGCTTTCTGGCGGTATTTTTGACCTCAATGGGAATTAGGTTATTATCTTCTTTAACCACGAGATCTGTCTCGTAGTTTTGCCGCCAGTAGTAAAGTTCTTGGTTCCTGTGAAGAACCAGAGCTGTGGTGGTGGACTCTAGGACTTGATTTTTATTCGGTTGGGCAACCAGCTTGGTAAAACCCGGGTCAATAATGTGAATTTTTTCTTGGCTTTTAAGAATTTCTTTGGGATAGCGACTATATTTGGGCAGAGCGATGACCAAAAAGGCATTTTTAAGGTAAGCTAGGTACTGGTTGAGAGTTTCTCTAGCAATTTTTAGCTGAATGGAAACTGAGGAAAGATTGATAATGCCGGCAGTTGACTCGATTAAGTACAAAAAAAGTTTTTCCAAGATGAGGGGATTTCTGATGCCGTATAAATCAGCAAGGTCTTTATAGATGGCTTTCTGGATAATATCGGTCCTTAAGAGGTCTTTCCACAAAACCTCGTCTTGAATGCCAAAAAGGTGAGGGAAGCCGCCAAACTCCAGATAGTGTGAGGTATATTTTAGCAATTTATTTTTGAATCTAAGTGCTTCAGGTTTGAACTTGAGATCGGCTATTTTCAAGGGTTTTGAACTTTTCAGCCAGGAGTGGATTTGAGATTGGCCTCTTTCCTGAGCGCCGATTGTTTCGCTTATCGAAAAAGGCAAAATCAGCTTTTCAATGGTTCTGCCTGCCAGCGATTCCCCTCCTTTGGCGATCAGTGAAGCAGACGAACCGGAAACAATAATTTTAAGGCCTTGGCTTTGATCAGCCAAAACCTTAATCATGGTCGACCAGTTTTCCAAAAACTGGATTTCGTCTAAAAATAGATAAAATTTAGCCGGGGGTGAGTCCTGACCGGTTGCCAAAAGATAAGCCTCGATAATTTTTTTGAGAGGGACTCTAAGATTTAGATCATCCATTGAGGTAAAAAGAATCGCTTTCGGATCAACACCGCTTTTAATCAGCCCCTTGATATATTGATACAGGAGGGTAGTTTTACCCGTCCTTCTGGGACCTTTAATGACCACTACCCGTCCGATTTTTTCAAAGCCGCGAATTTCTTCCAAAACGGGTCTTTCAAAAGGGAAGTCATATTGCTGAGGGATTGATTTGCCATCCCACCAGGGATTAAACGAAATCAGAGAAGAGATAATATTTTCACTATTCATGGTAGGAGTTTAGCACGATTCTATCGTATTGTCAAGTGTACTTTGCAATAAAATAGAATTTTGCCTATCGGTATTTACAAAATATAAATATCCTGGTTGTAGGTGGATTTTGCCACCAGCTCACCACGGCCGGAGATGATGGCTTCGTAAGGCAGACAATACCGGCAGCCGTCTTTGGGGCATTTGAAATGTTCAAGTTGTCGAGCCAGTTTTATCCTTTTTGCAATTTCATAGACTTTTTGGTGGGCTTCTTCCAAATCCGGCAGCTCTTTTTGCTCGGGGGCGTCAGCTCGACGCAAATACCAGTAACTGGCCTTAGTGACACCTCTGTTTTGGGTATTGGTTACCAGAAGATGATAAATCGGGAGCTGAAGACTGGTATCATCCTCCTCGACCTTGCCGGTTTTGAAATCAATAATATGAACCGAATCCGTCTTTGGAATGTGCTCCAGCCAGTCGATTTTGCCACAGAGGATAATTTCGTCCTTTTCAGATAGCCAGTAGTGGGGTAAGTCTTGAGGAATTTTTACGGCTTTATTCACAACCGGCCCAGGATTGGTTTCAATTTTGGCTAACATTTCTCGGGCTTGTTCTTTGTATTTTTCCTCTTCTGTCAGGGAGGTAAACCCTCCCTTTTTCCCCGCAACTGCCACCCACGCTTTTTCAAGCTTATTTACTAACGGTTCTGCTAGTCTTTGATCAACCGGCAGGAAGGACAACGACTCGACAATATCATGGACTACTTGTCCAAGAGCCAAGGCAGGTTTCATAATCGTAACTTTGTTGCCACTAATTGGATCTTTATAGACATTTCTTAAAAAATAAAGCCGGGGGCATTTGATGAAATCAGCCATTGAAGAATGGCTGACCCACGTGGCTTTGTATTTGTCTGCCATGGATCTATTTTACCAGTTTTGATACAATTTAACTGATGGCAAAGAATTTAAATTCGGTGAAATTGGTAATAAGCCAAAATTTGAATGATTTGAAGGATAAATATAATATCAGTCAAATCGGTATTTTTGGCTCTGTCGCGCGTGGCGAGAGTGATCAAGCAAGCGACATAGACTTGCTGGTTGAGTTTTCCAAACCAATTAGTTTTTTTAAATTTGTCGATCTTGAAGATCGTTTAAGTCAAGTAACGGGTGAGAAGGTGGATTTAGTGACTAAAAACGCTCTAAAACCTCCAATAAAAGACGAAATTTTGAAACAAACTATCTATGTCTAGGACACCAAAACTATACCTGGAAGATATTATAAAATCCATTGAGAATATAAATAAATATGTGTCTGGACTGGACTTGGAATCATTCGGTAAAGACCAAAAAACTGTTGATGCGGTAGTCAGGAATATTGAAATTGTAGGCGAGGCGGCAAAAAATTTGTCTGAAGAATATCAGGAGCAATATCCAAAAATTCCTTGGTCACAGATTATGGCTACCAGAAATAAAGTTGTTCATGAGTATTTTGGAGTTGATTTGGAAATCCTATGGGAGACAATAAAAGAAGATTTACCCGCGTTAAAAAAGCAAGTCGAAGAGATAGCTGAAGATTTTTGATTTGTTCCCCAATTTTTGTGGACCGTGCCGGGATCGAACCGGCGGCCTCACACATGCCATGCGTGCGCTCTGCCAACTGAGCTAACGGCCCACGAGTGGACGACGTTGGGATTGAACCAACGACCTCTTCGATGTCAACGAAGCGCTCTACCACTGAGCTAGTCGTCCCCGATCTTAATGATCTGATCCTCTACTATTTTTTCTAAGATCTTTTTACTTTTAAACTTCTTTAATTTATATTCTATTCTTCTTGCTTCTGAAATGTTATCGTATTTTTGGCTGAAAACTAATTTAAAGGGTCTAGTAAGTTTAGTATAAGTAGATTTCCCCAAATTATGGTCATTAATTCTTCGCCTCAGGTTATTTGTTGATCCGATGTAGTATCTTTTATTTACCTCTGATTGTAATATGTAAACGTACCCATACATGTTCGAAATTTTTCAAAACAGCGACCTGTCCGATAGTCATCGGACCGCTCTAACTCCGATGCTCAAATCGGAGTCCGATTGTTAATATCGGACCAACTGAGCTACGCGATCTGATTCTATTTGAGTATTATAGCTTAAATTTTCATTCTTTTGAAATTCCTCTTGAGATTTACTGTGTTTTTGTTAAAATTAAGTTATGATGGTCGGAAGTTTTTTGGTCTTGCAGATGATGATGGCTAACTCCTTCTTGGGGGTTGCCTGATATTTTAAAA
>MGGO01000021.1 GCA_001792465.1 Candidatus Woesebacteria bacterium RIFCSPHIGHO2_01_FULL_44_10 | reverse complement strand
GTACCGACGTTTTAACTCTAACTCTCGACGAATCAGCTCTCACAACCGGATCAGAATATGATGCACTAGTAATTAGTAGAAAGAATGCCGGCGGAAACGGCTATGCGCTCTTTGTGGATGACGGTGACGTCCACTTTGACGGCAACGTTGAATACGTTGGTGCTTTGACTGATGTTTCCGACGCCAGACTCAAAGAAAATTTCCAAGCGATCCAAAATCCACTCTCGATCTTGGAAAGCATTAACGGTACTTATTTTAATATGATCGGCAGTGACCGCCGGGAAGTCGGCGTGATTGCCCAGGAAGTACAGTTGGTCTTACCCGAGGCGGTCAGTGTCGTTGATTATCAAAAAGGTTATTTAGGAGTCAGCTATACAAGTATCATCCCGGTCATGGTCGAAGGCATTAAAGAATTGGCTCATATTACTAACGAGGTTGCCAACCGCAACAAAATTATTTCTCCGGTTATAGAAACCGAATTTCTTTCCCCCGTTCCAGAAAAGGATTTGACAGTGAAGTTGACAGATAGCTCAAGATTCACCATTCAGAATCCCCAAGACAAAGAAGTGGCTTCCATAGATAGTGAAGGCAACGCTACTTTTGGTGGTGAAGTGCGAGCTGAAAAACTTTACTCTACTAATCTGAACGAGATTGAAACAACTCTCAGAGAGGCCGAGGAAGATATTAGTTTTCTTGTTAACCAAGATATCACCATCGGCGATCAGGTCGAGCTCGTCAATGTTATCGTAGACAAACTAAACATTCTCCTGGCCAATACGCTTCGGGTTGAGACCAATGGTGATGTGGTTATCTCCGGCAACTTATATGTCGCCGGTAGCATTACCACTAACAAACTCGTCATCGCCAACCCCACTCCGGGAGAGTCCGTTCCGAACACTCCCGGAGTGTCTGGAGCCATTGAGTCTAATGCTTCGGCCGGTAGCGCTAAAATTGCCTCAGGGAGCGCCGAGATTACAATCAAAAATCCAAATGTTAGCCAGACTAGTCTGGTCTACGTTACCCCCACGACAGCCACTAAAAACCAGGTACTATACGTAAAAGACAAACAGCCTGGGAGTCTTGTGGTAGGATTTGAGGAACCCACAGACTCAGACATTGCCTTTAATTGGTGGATCGTGGACTTGACAACAAAACCCTAAAAGATGATTATGAATAATAGCTAACACCATGAAACAAGAAAATTTGCTCAAAAGGCTTGAAAACTTTATTCTCTTAGCAGTTATCTTTTTGGTTCCTTTGGCTGTTTTACCACTTTTCTCCAATCCCTTGGTAGTACCCAAGATGGCCATTCTGGCTTTTGGAGTGGCTGCGGTCCTTTTAATTAAAGCCGTAAGGCTGTTTTTAACTGGCAAAACCGAACTTGCATCAACCAAATTTGACCTGCCGGTCCTTGTTATAGCAATCGCATACTTGGCAAGCGCGATTTTGGCCACACCCAACAAAATGGAGGCTTTCTTCTTCCCGGGAACGGCGACCCTTGTTTTATCAGCTACACTCATCTTTTTCTTTGTAAATCAACTAACGAAGCGCAACCGAGTCTTTTCAGCCTTGGTTCTCTCAGCCGTTGCTACCTCGGTAGTGGCTCTGCTGGCCGCGTCGGGCATTTTTGACACTATCAGCCAAGTTCCGGCCATTTTTAAAATCAAGGCCTTTACAACTGTTGATTCACCCCTTTCGACAGCTGTCTTTCTTCTCGTAACCATTCCTTTGGGCCTTAAGCTCGCTTGGGAGGAAAAAGACACGATTACCAAGGTTTTTTGGACCACGGGGGCGGCAATCATCCTTTTCGGTTTGCTACTTTCGTTTTTCCAACTTGTACCAGGCAAGGACACTTCACCCAAACTCCTTGACTTTGGCAGCTCTTGGGCCATTGCCGTTGATTCGCTTAAAGACTCACCCATCCTTGGCGCCGGGCCCGGCAATTATCTGACTGCCTTTAACCGTTACCGTCCGCTTGCTTTCAACCGAAATGAGCTGTGGGCGGCAAAATTCACCCAAGGCAGAAACTTCTATTTCACAGCAATTTCCGAAACCGGGTTTTTGGGGGCGGCAGGTTTTGTACTCTTGTTTATCAACCTTTACAAGGTAACTAAAAAGCGTCTAACCAAGCTCGTCGACCACCTGGAGCTGGCATCTGCCTTGTTGCTGGTTGTTTTACTTGCTATTTTCCCTGGCTCAATTGTTCTTGTAACGGTTCTTTTTATTCTTCTGGCCCTCGTTGCCAAGCCCAAAGAAAATGAGTTTAGCTTGCCTAAAACCAAGGCACCGGCCCTCATTGTCTCGGCTCCCGTAATCGTCGGCGTTTTAGTTTTTGGCTTTTTTGCCACACGAACTCTGGCTGCGGAAAGCCTTTACAACAAAGCCTTAGTTGCGCTTTCTCAAAACCAAGGCACCCAAACCTACGAGCTGTTGCGCCAAGCCATTAATCTCTCGCCGCGTGTTGACCGCTACCACGCCTCTTATGCTCAGGTCAACATGGCCCTAGGCCAATCGCTTTCGCAAAAATCAGACATTACCGAGGCTGATCGGGCGACAATCTCGCAGTTAATTCAACAAGCTATCCGGGAGGGAAAAGCCACCGCGACCTTGAATCGCTTCCGCGCCGACAATTGGGCGGTTCTGGCTGCCATTTACCGAGCCATCATGCCTTTTGCCCAGGGAGCAGACAACTTTGCCCTTCAGACCTATCAACAGGCTGTGGCTCTGGATCCAATTAATCCCAATTTGCGTATCAACCTGGGGGGAGTCTACTTTGCTCTCGCTCGGTATGACGACGCCATCAAAGCCTTTGAGCTCTCCGTTCTGGCTAAGAGTGATTTTGCTAATGCTCACTACAACCTGGCCGCAGCTTACCGCGAAAAAGGCGAAACCCAAAAAGCTATTAATGAACTCAAAATAGTACTTTCCTTGATCGACCCAGCCTCCTCTGATTACCAGACCGCTCAGACCGAACTGGAGGCCCTAGAGCAGAAGAAGGTCGCGCCAGAGGCACAAGTAACCACCTCCCCAAAAGGGTCAATTCTAACCCCTCCTCGGCCGGCCGAAGAACCGGTTTTGACCCCACCACTTGAGCTACCAGAAAATAGCCAGCCACCCCAGGAATAGGCTCGCCACTTATAATCTTTCTCCTTTAAAGTACAGCCTCACTAGCCTCAAAATGACCCTTGCAAAGTCTCTTTCTTCAAGTTACTGTGAAAATATGCCTGCTCAAGTCTATTCTCACATTTATAATCAGGGAGTTGAAAAAAGAATCATTTTCACTGATGGGGAGGATTATGAAGCCTTTCTCAGATTTTTAAAAAGTTATTTAACATCTCCAGATAACTCTGACAGCACCAAAAAAACTTTTACCGTTAAAGGCCGCACTTTTCGGGGCGTCCCCCATCAACCCAAAAATTACTTTAATCAAATTGAACTTATCGCCTACAGCTTAATGCCCGACCATTTTCATTTACTTTTACATCAAATAACTCCCGGGGCCCTTGAAAAATTCATGAGGTCTTTATCCACGCGCTACGCCATGTATTTTAACCAAAGATACCAACGCACCGGGTCTTTGTTTGCCGGCCCTTATAAATCGGTCCAGATTGAGGATGTCTCGGGTCTTGCTCATCTGACCCGCTACCTCCACCGCGGCGGTGATTATTCCTCGTACCCCGAATTTGTCGGCGAAAGGGAAACTCCGTGGGTTAAATCCAAAGCGGTTCTTTATTCGGTTAAGGGGGCGGCAGCCTACAGAAATTTTGTTGAACAGTATGAGCTTACCCAAATGGAAGAAAAGCTGCTTGAAGGGATTATCCTTGAGGACAAATCCGAGCATCTTGAAGGGAGAGTCCCTGAGCTTGCAGAGAGTCCGGATTTGCCGCCGCGGTCAAGATTTCCTGAATTAGCCACCGCCGTCGCCGTATTTGGACTGCTTTTTACTTTGGGACTAAGAAACATCCAAACCACAGTGGCCAAAACCCAAGCCCTTGCCTCTCCTTCCCCGACCCCGGCTGTTTCCGGCGTCGAAGATGAGAAGATCGAAGAACCAAAAACAATGTTGGTCGTTAAAATCGACGATGGAGCCCAAAGTGTCAACATCCGGGCCAAACCAACGACCAAGTCGGAAAAAATCGGTGAGGCAACCGACGGCGAGACTTTTGAATTTGTTTCCATTGATTCCGGCTGGTACGGAGTCAAATTGCCGGAGGAGGCAACCGGCTTCATCTCGGCCACTTACATTGAAATCACCGAAGAAGGAGATAACCTATGAGTAAAACCATCACCTATTCTGGTTTAGTCATTTCCGGCCTTTTGGTCATCCTGGCCTTTGTGACTGCCAAAACATACACCCAGCTGGCAGGTGCTGTTGTCCTTTATCCCCTAGTTGCCTATTTTGCTCTCAAGGCTATCCCGCGCGGCAAAAGAGTGACACCCGCTATCACCATTAATATCCCAGTCAGGCACGTCCCAAAAACCAAGACAGTTACCAGGAATAAAGTTGATGTGGCTGACATTGAGAAACGAACATTCCTCAGGCTGGTCGGAGCAGCCGGGGTCTCCTTTTTCCTCTTCTCGCTTTTTGGTCGCAGGGTCGAGTCTTTACTCTTTGGCCAAGCTCTGGAACCAAAAGTAACTGGAGATACTCCAAACAAAGAAACTGGCCCCGCTCAACCTCTCCCCACAGATGGCTATCGAATTTCTGAGATCGACGATAGTGACGTCACTTTTTACGGGTTTGTCAACCAGGACGGTGCCTGGTTTATCATGAAAGAAAACCCGGAGTCAGGTTCTTTCCGCTACGCCAAGGGTGACTTGAATTTTCAAAACAACTGGGTAAAGCGCGAACACCTTAAGTACGCTTACTTTCACGAGCTCTTTTGACTTTCCCGAGCCGCGATGATCCCAAAAAGAACCAAGGTCAGGGAAGTAAAGAGCAAAACCGCAGCTTCGCGGACATAGAAAGGAGTGGTCAGATCAATGACTCGGTCAGCCGGAGAGGTTATGATTAAAAACCAATTTTGACTGGCCACCTTAACTGGCGCATAAGCCACCAGGTGTTCCCGGGTCCGTAAAGCACCTTCCTCACTAGCGGTGAGAGTATTTTTAAAATCATCACTCACTTCATCTGGGAGAGAACCGCCATACAAGAGATCACCGCCTTCGTCAACCAGATAAGTTTGGGTGGTGTCGGCGATTTTCATCAGTTCCAAATAACGCTCAGTCAAGGGTTGCAGCTTCACCGAGGCCA
>MGGO01000020.1:21382-36464 GCA_001792465.1 Candidatus Woesebacteria bacterium RIFCSPHIGHO2_01_FULL_44_10 | reverse complement strand
TGGAAGATTGAGCCACCTTGTGGTAAACCACCGCCCCGGGAGCAAAAAGAATTTTCCAACCCGCCCGCTTCATGCGTACCGACAAGTCAGTATCTTCGTAGTACATAAAATACTTGTCGTAAAAAAAGCCTACTTTTTTTAGGGCCTTGGCATTAAGTAAGACCGCTGTCCCTGTCGCGTAATCGGTCTCCTCGACTTTGTCATACTGGCCGCGGTCCACCTCGTCAGCCCCGCGCGGAGATCCCCATGCATGATCCCAATTAATTTCTCCACCTGCATACCAAAGAATTTTTCCAAGGTCCTCTTTTTTGTATCTTTTCTTGTAAAACTCAAACCCTTTGGCGAAGTAAATTTTTGGGCCGATTACCCCGACTTTCGGATATTTGTCAGCTACTTTTAGAAGCTCGATAATCAAATCTTTGTCAACCGAAACGTCATTGTTTACAACCAATACCCAATCTGCACCGTTTTTTAGGGCGTAACGAATACCAACGTTGTTGCCCCCGGCATATCCTAGGTTCTTTTCGTTTATTAAGAGTTCAATCTGTTTGGGAGTTGCGTGTTGCGCGTTACGCGTTAATTTTCTTAATTCAGCCAAAGAATTATCATCTGACCCGTTATCGACAACAACAATCCTTAACCCGTAACCCGTAACCCGTAACCGACTAACCGATTCAACTGTTTCCAGCGTCAACTTGGGCTGGTTCCAATTCAAAATCACAATGAAGATTTTTGGCATTACAATCTAAACTTCTTTTTTATCTTTCCGACAATTCCACCAATAGCATCACCTTGCCAATAGTGAAATTCTTTCTCACTTTTTCGCATCTCACGGATCACTTTTCTGACTGGAATTTTTTCATCTTTCATGGACCAAGTTTTAAGATAGACAACAAACTCGCTTGCTGCTTGCAATCCCGATAGTGCCAAGCCGTGCAAGCCGTCCTTATACGCTTTGCCAAAAAAGTAGCGGCTTAAAAACTCACTCACCGGTTTTCCAACTAAATCCCTCCAGTCAAATGTATAACCTGCTTTAATTTTTTCCTTTGCTTGAACGCTAGTGTAGCGGTTCATACGCCCGATATATTGCTCAATGGAGGTGTAGTGATAATGGACAATGGCGTACTTCTCCTCAGCAGGCAAATCAAGACCCCTATCCACAGTCTGGGGAACGCTGTGAATCTCATTTCCCCAGGTAACTTTGCCTTTTTTGAAAAACCAGACGTTATAATCGGGCCACCACCGGGAGTTGGTTATCCATTTTCCAAAAATAATGTTTTTTCTGGGAATGGCTACATAATCGGCCAGGTCCTCCTTAACCATTTCTTTGAGCTTGCGGGCAAGACTTGCCGGGATTTCCTCATCCGGATCCAGAATCAAAATCCAGTCACCGGTAGCCTTTTCTATGCCAAAATTCCTGGCGGGCTCAACATACGAAGAAAACTCGTGTTTATAAACTTTTAAATTGCCTTCTTTGGCCACTTCCGAAGTGGACATATCAACAATTACGATCTCATCTGCGAAATTCTTAATCGACTCCACCGCCCGCGTCAGAAGCTCTAACTCCTCCTCGACAACATTAATAACCACCGAAATTCTACTCACCCCATCATTTTAAATCAACTTGACTTTATTAACAAATACCGCTATCTTCTAGCAAGAATGTCTACTGAACTTGTTACCCAAATTCAACGTAACGAACTTCACAAGATATTAATTGCTTCCGACTTTTACTGGGATGTGGCATTCCCAATGGCCTTAGAAAGTGGCCACGGGATGTGGATAAACATGGAGGAGCTAGATAAAAATCTGGATGAGTATAATAAAAAACGACCCAGCCCGAAAATAACACTGTCAGATGTCTACAAAACTGCTATAACAATCTGCGACATTACTAGAAAAGGGACTATTTTCCCAGAAAACCGCCAAGCCGCATTGACAATAAGAGAACAACTAGAAGAACATCTCGGAAGCAAGGAATCACCGTTGCTTAGTCAACCTTAACTGAATTCCAACTTCAATCAGACCACTTCGCATGATATAATACGAGGAATGAAAAATTATTTTACGAACATGGATGTTGTTTGGTACTTTGTGGGTGACTGGGAAAAAGCCAGGGAATTTTACGAAAAAAAACTAGGCCTCAAATCAGCCTTAATCGATAACGACGGTGGATGGGCAGAGTACGGCGAAAAGGACAAAACCAGATTGGCTATCCATCTCTGGCGCAAAAAGGGTTCATTTAAACCTGGTGAGGGAGGAACCGCAGCATTTGCGGTTGATAACCTTGAGGCTGCCGTAAAAGATCTAAAAACCCGAGGTGTTAAATGTAGTAATATCACTTACGATGAGCCAGTCAAAATCACTGATATTTTCGACCCTTGGGAGAACAAAATTCAACTAATAGAAATTGTTGCCTCTTAATTAACTACCCTAAAAATATCTACTTCTGAATTTTCAAAGATTTCGGCGGGGCTGAGTTGACAACTATTTACAAACGTAATACTTTGTAATAATATAAAGATGACTGTTATTAAGTCACTCGTTTGGGATGATTGGAATATTGACCATATCGCCAGGCATAACGTCAATCCCGAAGAAGTCGAATGGGTTTGCAGCACCAGGAATGTGTTTGCAAAGGGTAAACAAGGCACCTATAAAGTCATTGGCCAGACGCAAAGTGGTAGATATTTGACTGTGATTGTTGCACCCAGGGGTAGAGGCTGGTTTTATCCAGTCACAGCAAGAGATTCAGACAAAAAAGAGAAAAGAAATGTCAAAAACAAAATCCGTACCTAAATTTAAATCCATCCAGGAAGAGGCTAGATTTTGGGACACTCACTCAACTGAGGACTTTCCTGATTACTGGGAAGAGGCGCCTGACATCAAGTTTTCCAAAAACCTCAAATCAATATATAAGCAAGTCGTACCTATCAGGCTGGATACTCAAACTACCAACGCAGTTAAAAAGGTTGCCGAAATCAAAGGGATTGGGCTTTCAACCGCGGCTAGAATGTTATTGCGCGAAAGACTCCACGAAATGGAAATGCTTCCGTATGCCTAGCAATAACCTTTTCTGGGGTTAAAAACCTCAACCAGTAAAAAGGCTTCCTCGCCGTTCCTGAAATATACCCGATCAATTATTTTTGCTTCATTTTCCTCAATATCTTTTATTGGCAATCTTTCCGGCGGGCCGACAAAAAGCTTGCCCGTAAAGCATCTATCAACCGGCCAGTAGATCGGGCGGAAAGTGTAGTTATCAAAACCGGCGCCTTCACCCAACACATTTTCTGATTCCTGAATTAGTCTGGCTTGTGGTTGATATAAAGCCGGGTTATATTTTTGGTAAAAAAGGAAGTAAACATATGGCCCTTGATACGAGGTATCTACTACAACTTCTTTGTATGCGTGCGCTCGTTTACTAACTTTCGCCACCACTTCTTTGTAACCACACTGCCAACCCGCCGGCCCTTTAAAAGTTCTATTCGGAGTAAAAACGTAGTAGCTTAAAAGATAAAATAGAACACTCCCCCCAAACACCAAAATCAAAAGCAACCTTGGCAGTTTATTCCAAATGCGCTCTGCCCCCAATCCCGCCAAAATCATGAGAGGAAAAACCATGTTTAATGCCCGACGGGCGTGGACCTCATCACGAGTGATCGCAGCCGGAATCGGACTCAAAAAAAGCCAGCCTAAAACAAGCCATTTTTGTTGCTTGGGTTTTTTAGCCAGCTGGTAAACCCCCAAAATAATCAGGGGCAAATCAGTTAGATAAAGCATACCCATTTGGAAAACGAATTGCCGCGGGTCTTTTATGGGACCGTCCCAGAAAAGAAAGGTTGGCGAGAAGTGATTTAAGTAATGACTAACGGCTCCCCAAGTATTTTCAAAAAAACCGGTATGAAAAAGATAATAAAAGATCTGGTCTGGCTCCTGGCTCTTCAGCGCTGTCTCATATTCTGCGGGTCGGCTATAGCCAAAAATCGTGGTTTTGATTATTTTTTCTTGGTGGCCGGCTGAAAACAACATCGGAATAAGGGGTAACAAAATCAAAAGGCCAAAGAGAAATGCCTTCATTAAGGGGCGAATTTTTAAAGAAACTTTTTTTTGAAAAAGTATAAGAAGAAAAAGTAAAATTAAGGGGCCAAAAAAACGGTCGCCGAAATACGAATAGGTGGCTGCGACAAAACCAAAAGCCGAGAGAAAAAAACCCCAATTCTTCTTTAAACCAACTAGAAAACCAAGTATCCCCACCAACACAAAAAAGGAGCTTACCGCTACGTCAGCACCGGCTCGAGTAAATTGCAAATGCCAGGGTGAGGCAGCCAAAAAAAGACTCGAAAAAAAAGCCGTTCTTTTGTCTTTAAATATTTCATAGACAATCAGGTAAAAAATGATCGGCGAGAGACTCCCAAAAAGCGACGGCACTAACCGGATTGCAAATTCGTTTAACCCTAAAATTTTGATTACCGGAACCATTAAATAGATATACATCGGAGCTTTATAATCCCCGATTGATTTGAATTGGAGCGGAAATATTTGGCCGTATTCGTCTTTACCGGTTTGCAAAATCGAATAAGCATTATAGGCAAAAGTTGTTTCGTCCCAGTTTAAGCAGCGTGAGTCCTGCAAATTAAAAAATCGCAAAGATAAGGCGACTAAAAAGATAAAAAATAAGTGTTTTTTCATTAAGGTAAACGGCTGGGATAATGAATCCAAAAATCATGAATAAATCTTGCCAATTCAAAAAATAACAATACCAAAATCCCACAAAAAATCCATTTCTTGATAGTTATTTTTTTGAGGCCGAGGGCCGCCAGATAAGTCAGAATTAAAAAAAGAGGAATTCTAAAAAAGTTGTGGTAATGGGCAGCGATCACAATTGCCGGTAAGGGAGAAATCAAAAGAGCAAAAAGGAGAAAACGGTTCTTTCGTTTCATAACTTCGGGAAACGAAAATATAATCAGAGGCAAGAAAGCTAAATACAACGGCCCGGCTGCCCGCGTGCTCCTCTTAAGGTCCAAATCTCCTTGAAAAAAAAGATAGCCCGGGTTAAATGACTCCAAATACCTTCCGGTTATTTCGTAAGTGAAAATAGTAACTTTGTTGACCAGAAACTTGGCTACCCCGAGGCTAAATCCAGAATCAATGAGTTCCTTTTGGAGAACAGCTGCCCGAGTAACAATTGCCGGATTGTTTGGGAAGATCAGTTTCTCACCTTTACTCCCGTAATCTACGCGATTTTTAATAAAAACCCAGAACCATGGGGAAATAACAACCAACAAAAAAAACACCGTCAGAACCTTGTTAGTCAACAACTTCATATATATTGACTGTCTGGTTTTCAAAAATTCTTTTGATTCCAAGCTGCGCTTCGCCTAATAGAGCGCGTTGGCCGTCTACCCAATAAATGTAGCTTATATTATTATCCCGTAAGAAATCGTAGGCGTGAGTCTGGTTATTGGTAGCCAGCCAATCCAAAACTTCCTCCCGACGGGTGCGCCAATCATAGCCCGTAATGTCTAAATTAACCTCATCTTCCAAAAAAACTTGCTTATCCCCGTAGGCAGCCACATAGGCAGTTGATTCATATAAATAAAGCGGGCGCGGAGGATTGGCGATGGCTGCTTCGGCGGCTGCGCGGTCAAAAGGATAGGTCAAAACAACCCCGGCAGGTTGGTTTGCCAAAAACTCTAAAGCTTCAAGTTCGGCGGATGATAATTTAGCCGGCGGGCGAGTCGGCAAGTAATCGTTTTTCAAAGTTATAAAAGTAGTTGGGAGAGTCAGCAAGGCGATAACAACCAACAGTAGTTTGTTTTTTATTTTTGCAACAGTCATCCCTGCCAAAATTCCGGCAAAGAACAAAGAATAGTAAAAAAACTGAATGGTGTTCCAAGGAGTACCGGCTTGTAAAAATAGCATCGGGATAGCTACCCCACCTACAATTACTGAGAAAATAAATACTTCAACGACCCTAAGTTTCTTAAATTCGGCCAATTTCTTACCCATGTATATTTCTCCCAAAAATCTGGTCCCCATGTTGCCATACCAAAAAACCAAAAAGGCAAAAATATAAGCGGGGATAGATTTTAGATAGTTGTGGGCGTACTTGTAGTTAACCATCGCCTCACCGAAACGCGGCCAGCCAACACGGTCAGACAATTGCATCATCGTCTCCAAAAACCAAAAAGGTTTAAAAACAATCAAACTTTGTGCACCCCTATTTAATGGCAAGAAAAGCAGCGACGAAAGCGTAAGGGAAGCCAAAAAAGTAAGAATTACATTAAACTTTTTGTCTTTAACTGCCTGCCAAACTCCAGCCACCAAGAGCCCACCGAGGGCCAGAATCCCAGCATAAGCTTTAATTTGAATTAGGATTCCAAAAAAGATCGCTGACCACAAATATCTTTTCCTCTGTAAAAAAATTAACCCCAAGAGAAGAAATATTAGTGACAAGGCAAAGGGAGGATTAATTAACGTGGAAATGGCCTGCTGTGCCCAAAACATACTCTCTCCCTTACCAAAAAACCACCCCAAGCTGCCACCAAAATAGGTAAAAAATGCTGCCCAAACCCCGGCAAATTTATAGACCAGAAAGCCGATCACAAAAGCCATAATGGGGGGCAAAATTTGAAAGTACAGAGTTTCAACTGGAATGGTTGTTAATCTGGTGAGTCCCGCCAGCATCAAATCGAAGCCAAGGTGATAATTGGTAAGTTTTTCTCCTGCAAAAGTAGGGAAGTCTAAACTCCCCCGGGCAAGACTCTTGGCCAAAGCAATGTGCCAAACCCCATCGTGTCCATTTGGCCCCCAAAAACCAATACCTCCATCAGTTGGCAGACCGCTTTTGAGCATGATAAGCGACCAGCTAAGAGTTCCGGTTAACAATAGCACTAAAGCCTTTTTTGACATCTAAAATAATTGATTTACCCACTAACAGGTAGGAGGCAAACGCATAAACCAAAAATCCGGTAAAAATTAGCAGACCGACGGCATAGAAGTTGGGCGTAACAAACCCGCGAACCAGCCAAACTGCTGCCCCCATAACCAGGGCTGCCAAAAGCGGTTTTAGTGCCCCATCCAAAAGTGAAAACTTAACTATCTTTCGGGCAACTGCTATTGCCACCACGGACGAAATTCCTACCAGCATATAGCCAAACCCAGCGCCATTGACACCCAACTGCCACGACAGAGCCGGCACCGCGGCAAAGGTAAGCGCTGTCCACATAATCATTAGACCAAAAGTAGTTTTTATTTTCCCGACGGCATTAAACATATTAGTTAACTGCGTCGTGACTGCGGCAAAAACAGTATTCACGGAAAGAAAAACCAGAGGAATGAGGGCCGGCTCCCATTTGGCATAACGAGGAAGGACTTTAATCAGAACCGGCGCCAAAACAGTTAATCCTATTATACTTGGAAAAACCAGAAAACTAATGAAAAAGATACTTCTGGTAACCGCGCTGGCCAATTCATCCTTTTTGTCCTGCATTCGGGCAAAAGCAGGGAAGCTGACCTTGGTCACATTATCCATAAAAAAGCGCAGAGGATATTGGGCAAGTCTCTGGGCAGTCCCCAAGATGCCTATTCCGGCGGGGCCCAGGATACTCCCCAAAATAATCGTCATACCGTCGTCTTTAATTACCGCCAAAAGGGTATTGACTTGGTAGGGAAGACCGAATTTTAAAAGCTCTTTCAAAGACTTTTTGGACAATGCCAAGCCTGGCTTCCAAGGCTGCAGGATATAAATTACCACTAGGCCCACAATCCCACGGATAATCACGGCATAACTGAAAGCCGTTATACCCAAACCTCTCCAGGCAAAAAAGACTACGGCAATGTTGTAAACAAAAGTCTCCAGTACTTGAGGAATGACAAACTTCCCAAACTCAAGCCGGCGCTCTAAAAGCACCGAAGGGATAGATTTTAAGGAAGACATGAAAAAAGAAATGGCCAGCGCCGCCATCAAAAGCTGTCCCTCAGCTGTCAGGCCAAAGGCCCGCACCAAAATCGGCCGTGCAAAAAATAAAATCACCAACAACCCAATCACCAAACTTTGCTGGACAGTAAAAGTGGTCTTTAAGTCTTTTTGACTGGGGTTCTCTCTTTTTTGTATTAAGGCCGCAGCCAAGCCAATGTCGCTAAAGTAAACCAAAAAGTTAACAATTGCCGAAACAATCCAAAAAACACCAAATTGTTCGGGAGACAAAAACGCCCAGAGAAAGCCCTGGGCCACAAAAGCAATGACGTTTAAAACAAAGGTTCGGCCGGTTAATGCCGCCACTCCCTTGACTGCTCTACTTTTAACCGTCTCAAGCTCAATCTCCGCCGTCGGTTCTAAATGCTCCCCCTCCACAAACTAATTTTAACAAATTTATGTACAATAAACTTGTGATGTGGCAAAAGAGGCTGGCGCTGGGGATTGGGATTTTTGGGAATTTGTGGATTTGGAGAATATTTAATCTTAATCCGGTCGTTGCACTTTTGTTGGTTGGCGCAACACTAGCATTTTACAAAAACTTCAAAATTATTTTTTTGATTCTTTTTGCCGGGACTTTATTTTTCCAATTCAAAACTACAAACATTCAAGACCTAACCCATCTCACCAATGATCAACAAAGAGTAGTTCAAATTAGGCTTAAGGCATACCCCTATTGGGCCACAAGCATTGGGAAATGGCTTGAGGTAAGCCCCAAGGCAATCGCGCTTGGGCGCATCCGGCAAAACTTTTTTGAAAATTTAGACATCAATCAGTACTTTTTTGCTACCCACCCTCGACAGCGCGTGGGCATTACCGAATTTGAGAAGTTCCCTTACATCTTACTGCCATTTTTTATCTACGGAACTTATAAATCAGTCAAACAAAAGCCCTGGCACACCGTGGGGCTTGCACTTACCCCTCTGGCATTGCTCGCGGTCATCGGCAACCAAAACCCGCTGGGGCCGTTTAGTTTATTACCCATATTCGCAATCTCGACAATCGTTGGTTTGGAAGCATTTCTCAAATGGGCCAAAAAGCCTTATGTTGTTACCTTTTTAATTTTGTTTGGCCTGGTCATGATCCAAATAATCTCATATGAAAATTTCTAAACTGATTTTATTGATAGCTATTGTTTGCTTGGGTGCTTTTTTGCGGTTTTATAAACTTGATCAAATTCCTGCTGGTTTTTACGTTGATGAGGCGGCCATTGCCGTCAACGCCAACTCCATCTTAAAAACCGGCCTGGATGAATATGGCAAAGCTTGGCCAGTCTTTTTGCGTTCGTATAACGCCTACTCCTCACCCCTTTACACTTATCTCACCACCTTTTCCATCCAAGTATTTGGTTTTACAGTCTTTGCCGCCAGATTTATGTCAGCTTTGGCCGGAACGGTTTCAATTATTTTTGTTTACTTAATCTTAAAAAAACTTAAGATTTCACCGCTTCTCGGAACTCTAATCTTCACTCTTTCCCCTTGGGGTATATTTTTTAGTAGGGGAGCATTCGAAGCCAATTTAGCTTTTTTGCTTTTTACAATCGCCGTTTATTTACTTCTTACTGACAAAAAATATTTTTTTATCTTGGCAGCCGCCGTCTTGGGAGTATCAACTTATGCCTATCAGGCCATGCGGTTAGTTTCAATTCTGATTCTGCCTGCCTTTGTTCTAATAAAGTACAAAAAGAAATTCATCAACAGAGAAGTGGTTGTAGCCGCTTTGGTTTTTACAATTATTCAACTTCCTCAATTTTGGGTAATTGGCTCAGCTGCTTTTGCAAATCGAGCTTCAGGTCTTTTCTATAACCAGGCCATCATGACCCAAGCCACCAAAATCCCCTTACCAGATTTTATAACCCTACCCTTAGCATTCATGCGTGAATTCTTGGCCAACTTTGTTTCTTACCTTTCACCCAGAAATTTATTTCTCACGCCGGACTCAGATCCTCAGCGCTCACTGCCAGAGTTGTCAGTTTTTTACAGTTGGTTAATTGTCCCTTTTGTCTTCGGGCTCACCAAGCTTAATCGGCAAACCGCAATCCTTGTGGCAGTTGCCGTTCTACCAGCAGCTCTGACCCGCGACCCGTTCTCATCCTTGCGTTCCTTAAGTTTACTTTTACCCCTAATAATCATCGTCGCATCTGGCCTTAAAAACAAAACTGCTTTCATCTATACCCTGCTCACTATTCCTCTGTCCTTACTGTTTCTGTGGCGAAGTTATTTTGTGTTGTTTCCCCAGGAGCGGGCTCGTACCTGGAGCTACGGTTATCAAAGATTGGCCCAGATAATCAAAGACAACCCCGGCACTCATTATCTTATTGATGAATCAAGAAACAATCCTTCCTATGTGCTTTTGGCTTTCTTCATGCATGTTCCTCCAGAAGAAATTCAAGCAGCAAGTCCAAACTTAATAAATAACTACTATTCAGCAGGGGAGTTTGACAACCGATATCAAATTGCCAACTTTGAAACCGGAAAGGTGGTTTGGGAAGAGGATATTTACGAAAACCAAGTACTAGTGGGGGACAGTTTAGCAATTTCGGATACCCAGGCCAGGGAACATTTTCTAACCAAGAAATTTGAAATCCGCGATCCTACCGGCGAGATAGTTTTCGTAGGATACCAGACCGACCCACAAGCAAAATGCCAAACAAGCCCCACGCCATCAGAGAAATGTAGTTACTGACAGCGCGCACCGGGGTATTTACAAACTTTGCTTCAATCAAGTGTTTACCAGTGGGAACGTCAACCCACATTCTACCCCACTGCTCAACTTCCGGAACATATGGTTCGACAAGCTCACCATCGATGCGAGTTTCCCACCCCGGGAACTGGAAAATTCCGAGCCTTACAATTGAGTCGTCTTCAACGTTTACATTAAGCGTAGCCCAACTAGTTCCTTGCATTGGGTCACTAAACACTCCATCACTTTCGACAATGTTTCCATCACTATTAACTAACTCGCCGAGATTTTTCATCGGTTCCTTCGGAGCCGTAATCGCAGTTGCCGGTAAATAATCATAGATGCCGGCAGTTTGCTGGAGTTCCCAAGCGGCTCCGGTGAATTTCTCCGCGTCGCTCAAAGCTCCAAGTTTGCCGTGCTCGGGTAGGAAGTAATGCCAATTTAGATACAATAATCCAATAATTAATAATCCAATAATCCAATAAAACCTCTTTTGCAATATTGTCACCAACGCGCCGGCAATAAATGAAAAAGCCAGAGTAATTAAAGTTAAAAAGCGCCAGGAGAATTGTAGGTAGGCGAGCGGTTTGACAGCAAGCCAGATGGGGGTTGAGCGAGAATGAGTCAGAAAAGCGCTAACCCAACCAACCACAAACATTAAACCCACCACCAAAAGAGTGTCGGAAATTTTTTTCTTTTTCCAATAACCATATAACAAGGCGGCCATGATGATAATTGAGCCTATCCAATGAACGTGACCAACTTGAAAACTCATGCCGTCATCAACATCACCCCAGACCGAAGGCCCATACCCCCAGAATCGGGAAATCAAAAGTTGCTTTATTGTTACAAAGTGGGCCGTAAAGTCATAATAACCAACCAATACCCCGGCCACCTGCGTAAACTTATTCTCTACCAGAGCCGGAATTGTAAAAAACGCTGCCAGTGCCAAAGCCCAAATTCCAGCAAAAATTAACTGGGGGACTTTATGCCAACTTTTTTCCCGCGTGAGCCAAAGCAAAACCCAAAGGGCAAAGACCGGAGTAAAAATGATGACCATAAGATTGTGCGACACAAATAAAGCAAAATAGGATAGAGCAAGACCAACAAGCCATTTGAAAGATTTTTGTTTTTCTTTAATTAATCTATAACTTGTCCAGAGAATTAGCGGGAAAACAGCCATAGCCCAAGCTTCGTTCATTGCCCCCCGAACATAGACGTCCACCGCGTGATAGGGAGCCCAGAGGTAAAAAACAGACGAGACTACTCCGCCGAGCTTGCCAAAAAATTCCTTCCCAAGAGCATACATGGCTACCCCGCTGACTACGAAAGACAAAACAAAGAGGGCCTTCGCCGTATCAACAAAGGAAAAATCAAAGAGGCGAATCCCCTGCCCTATCAGATAGGGGAGTGGTGGATAGAAATTAAAAAGAGGAAAGCCAAAGCCATAGCCCATATCAGGAACCCACCGGCAAGGAATCTGGCCATCAGTAAAGCACTTCTCCATCTCAAGCTGCCGCATCATCTGCAAATCGTCGTGCATGTTGAAGTAACCTTTACCAATTAGCCCCCTCCCTGCTAAAAGTCCAAAGAAAATGACAAGAAAAAGCGGCAATAATCCCTTTTTTGGGAAAGATTTGAATAAGTGTTTCATAATGTAAATACTAACACAAATACCCTGTCATGCTGAACTTGTTTCAGCAACTACTAATGAACAAAAAAGGTTTTACTTACATAATGGGGAATAACCGTCCAACACTATACGTTGGCGCAACTTCGGACTTAAGGCGAAGAGTATGGGAACATAAAAGAGGAAAACTCAGAGGCTTCACCCAAAAATACAAAATAACTAAACTCTTGTATTTCGAGTATTACGAAAACATAAAAGACGCTATAAAAAGGGAAAAGCAACTAAAGAATTGGCATCGAGAGTGGAAGCTTAACCTAATCAAATCAAAAAACCCGTCATTAAAAGATTTAGATCCTGAAATTAATTCAGGATGACTCACGTCGATTAAATATTATCAGCTTTGGCTTTGCCTGTCACCCGAAGCAGATAGAATGTATCCCGTGGGCCGTGGATGACAAAATCACGGGCATCGGTGCGCCTCAGGGCTTTGGGGTAGGAAGCAATTATCTCAAGTCCATGATCGGCAAAATCCCCCTTAAATTTTAGTCGCGAGCTATTGGCCACCAAATATGTTTTATTTCCCGCTTTGATTGACTCGGCCAAGGGCTCGGGAATTTCGCTAATGTCCAGCCCCACACCAATAACTACAACATTTGGCACACCTTCCAAATACATTTGCAAACCGTCCGGGAGCGTTCCAAAATAGCCTTCTGTACCGACCACAATTTGTTTGGCCGGATCTTTGGCATGTTCATGTTTCATTAAATCGGCTACTTCACGAATCCCTGTCCCTGCCGTCCACTCTTCAAGGTACCCCGCTCTCTCCCCCGGTGGCAGTGGGGCAGCTTCCGGATTAGTCAAGAGTTTTTGATCAAAAAGCAAAGCTTGCACAACAAAAACAATCAGTAATACCCAACTTACACTCCCGGAGTGTTTAAACTTCGGGAGTGGGCTTTTTATAAATGCCGCACCGGCCAGAACAAAAATAACGGGGATGCTAAAGAAAATGTAGCGAGCTGTAAAAACCTTCGCAAACTCCGCCTGCACCGCGATCGGAAGCACAGACCAGATAGCCAAAAGTAATAGTTCCCGCCAGTATTTTCTTCGATTTAACCAGACACCAAACACCAGCAAACCAATCACCATTGATGGTCCCATGATCCACAACCATTGTCCGGCCCGATGGAAGTGAAAAATGAAAGGGTCTTTAGGGTTTTCCCAGAGATGGCTAAAAGGGAAAACGTAATCACCGGTTCGGGATGAGAGTAAGTGGAAGTTGGGCCCAAGCCGTTGAATATTATACATTGCAAAACCAATTGTTAAAGTAACCAAAAGCAAAATCGCATGTTTAAAAAGTTTCTTATGTTCCCCAAAAACTAGCGTCGTGGGTAGCAAAATCACAAAAAACAGTGCTGGTGATTTGGTAAGCAGGGCAAAGCCAAGCATAAAGCCGGTGATCATCGCCATGTCAAGCCTCTGAGTTTTTACAGTCAAAACCCCGAAAAACAACGTCCAAATGCCAAACATCGCCAGCATGGAATCAACCAAAGCCATACGGTCAAAAAATACTGCAAAGGGGCTAATTGCCCAAACTAGGCTCGCCGTCAAGGCAGCTCGTGTGTTTTTGAAAAGCAAATAACTGACGGCAAAAATACCCCCTACTGTCCCCATTCCGGTTGCTACCGAAACCAGCCGGCCAATAAACAGAGGGTCGCTAAAGCGCCGCACTAAAAACATTAAGACCCACATAAAAAGGGGTTGTTTACCATCAGAAAGGGGTAGAAAACGCAGGGTTGGCTCGGCGCCCATGACTTGGGCCCAGCGGATGTAAATGGCCTCATCGCCAAAAACCGGCCAAAGAGTCAGATTATAAAGTCTAAGCCCAAATGCAAGCACAAGAATTAAAAAACCAAAAAGTATTATTTTTTTCACTTATATACTCCCAATAGTGATTTAATTCTAACAGCCATCATCCCCCGAAACCCAATCCAGCTCTCTTTAATGGGATTTTTGGCAGTCCCTGGCTCATATTGCCATTCTACGGCAACTTCAGCAATTTTGAGGTGTCTTTTGCGGGCAATGTACAGCATCTCGACGTCAAAACCGGCAGCGGTTGAAGCACCCTTAATATTGCGATTTTCAAAAAATTTCTTCATCTTGCCAAAGACGATTTGCGCGGCCTCCCTTTTGAAAGCTTTGAACCCCGTTTGGGTGTCTTTGTAGGGCAACCTTAAAACAATGGTCCGAAGAATCGAATAACCCAAGGACATTAGCTTGCGAACCAATGGCGCGCCTTTCCTCCCTGCCCTGGAACCAATGACAATGTCATAACCGCTTTTGAACTTTGGAAAGAATTTCTCAACCTCACCAATGGGTGTTGATTGATCCATGTCGGCAAACAGAATTATTTCTCCGTCAGCCGCCAGCACTCCCGCAATCACTGTCCCGCCCTTGCCACGGTGAGGTTCCTCCATCAACCGAAAGTGCGGATGTTTTTTGATAAATTTATTGACCTCTTTGACAGTTTTGTCAGTACTTCTGTCATCGACAATAACCACTTCCCAGTTATATTTTTGCTGCCGCAGATAATCATAGACCCCGCCCAGCACCCCACTTTTGACATTGTGCTCTTCGTTATATGCCGGGATTACTACTGACAAATGCAGTCTTTTCATTTAATACGGGCCCTTCTTTGAACAGTTATTCCTCCAAAGCTTGTTTCTTGCTCCACCTGCCCTATCCCCGCTTGGCGTGCCAACCACTCGGCAAGACGTTCCGGGTGAGGCGGATCA
>MGGO01000020.1:0-21342 GCA_001792465.1 Candidatus Woesebacteria bacterium RIFCSPHIGHO2_01_FULL_44_10 | reverse complement strand
CCCTCGCTTCCTTGGGGAACATAGCCGTATTTGGTTGTTCCAAGCCACAAAAATAAATAATCGTAAGCGTGAGGGATAACCGGTGGGACGTAAACGTCGGTATTAAACGGCCTCCCTGCGGCGTCCTCGTAGATCCAATCGATAGCTTGCTTTTGGTTACCTAAAACAACCGTCCCCGGGCCGTCAAAGCCGGCAATAATTTTGTAACGGTCTACCATCCCGTTCCAGGTAATAAAAACCCAGAAGAAAAAGGCAACGAAAGCTTTGCCCAGCCATTTGAGTTTCCAGATCTCGACCAAAACAATCGCAAAAAGCAAAACAAAAATCAGATAATAACCGGTTAAGTAGTAATCATAAATGTTGCCAAAATTGCCTTGAAAAAAAAACAAGCCCACAATTGGGGAGGCAAAAAGCAAGAAGGTAATTTTGAAATAATCGCTCTTCCAAAGCTTCCTAAAGAAAATCAAAAACGAGCCTCCCACAACTGCCAACAAGGCCAGTTCCCTGGGTCTTATCCAATGAAATATTTTACTGGCAAAAACATCGTAATAAAACTTAAAGCGCTGCCCCATCACTTCCCAAAATGAAATCTTAAAGCTTTTCTCACCTATTAAAAACTTGGCAATACTTGCCCGCAGTAGCCCGCCACTTTTAATATCAAAAATAACTTGAGGCAATGCCGTAAAAACAAATGCCCCAATGCTCACGAGAATTATCTTGACGCCTGGCAAATTTTTGCGCTTCATCTGCCAAATAAAGAAAATCAAAAGTGAGAGGAAGTAATACACCTCTCCGGCTGAACCAAAATGGAAAAGTGAAGATCCGGCAATGAAAGCAACGACAACCCAAAGCCACTTTTTGCCATCGTGAATGGCAAACATGCACCACAGAAGCAAAACAGACAGCAAAAGCATGGGGGTGGGATTGCTTAGCCAGCGGCTGGCCAACATGATGTAAAAAGAGCCGGAAGCTACAATTGCAGCAAACAGGCCAACAGTACGGTTAAAATACTTGGCCCCAAGGTAATACAAAACAACAACTGCTGCTATGGACAAAACTGCTAAGAACACAGCCGGGGCAACCGGATCTCCACCGCCCAGAAGATAAAAGGGGGCGATTAAATAATAATAAAACGGCCCGCGTAAAATCCCGGCAATCCCCGTGGTTGGGCCAATGAGCATAATGTCGCCCTTGTGCCAAAAATCCCAAATTTTAAGGGCGTCTCTGCCTTGGTCAAAATAAAAACCCAGTATCGCCCCGGTACGGTAGATTCTAATAAAAAGCCCCATCACCAAAGCCGCAAAAAGAAGCACATATACCACCTTATGCCCCAGAATTTCCTTTTTTAGCTTTTCAAACATTTTGCTTGGCAAATTTCCGACACGTTTCCAACACTTTCTCCACCGCCTGATCAAATGGCAGCCCTGTGATCCTTGCTCCAGACGCATAGACGTGTCCGCCGCCGCCGAGAGCTAAAGCGATTTGAGAAGTATCAAAACCTGTGCGCGAACGAAAGCTAATTGTCAGGCTGTTCTTTTCATCCTCGACTGCAATGAAACCGAATTCGGTAGTATCGACAATCTGGGCAAATGTTGTTGCGGCGGTTTCTTTGGCATCTTTGATGCTTCCCAATTCCACAAACTTTTCATGGGGTATGGCTGACCAAGCAAATTTTCCAATTTCATCAATTTCCATTACCTTAAGAATTTCTCCCCAAAACTTGAGAAGCTCAAGACTACTACTATGATAAATATTAAAAACAACTTCATCTTTGTCAGCCCCAAGCTTCATCAGCTTTCCCGCCACGTTTAGGGTCGGCCAGCCCGTACCGGGGAATCTAAAAGCGCCCGTGTCGCCAACAATACCTACCAGAAGCGCTGTTGCTATTTCTTTATTTAATTCAGCTCCCCAATCTTCCAAAACATAATATAAAAGTTCACCCACAGAGGTAACGTTTTCGTCAACAAGGTTAATTTCACCGTATTTGGTATTTGTTTTGTGATGATCAATGACAATAATAGGAATTGTGGGCTGTGAAATATTTTTATCTCCCGCTACCATGTCCCAATTCGAAGAATCCAGCGTAAAAAAAAGATCAAACTTCGAGAAATTAAATTTGGCAAAGTCAACTTCCGCCCTAATTTTTTCGATGCCCGGCATAAATTTAACGGCAGCCGGGATCTCGCTGGGGCAAATTAGCTCAACTTCCTTGCCCATTTTTTCAAGGACTTGGTATAAAGCTAAGGCACTCCCTATTGAGTCAGAGTCGGGGCCGCGGTGGCAATTAATCAAAATTTTCCTTGCCTTCTTAACTTTTTCTAAAATTTCTTTTGACTGGCTATAATTCATTGGCTGTGGGCTAATTTGTATATTGTAACTCCAAATTCCTCCCACTGCTCCTCAATCTTGCTCCAGCCGAAAGCGGCAACTTCTGTTTTGGGATTGTGAGTGGGATCGCATTTTTCCGGTGGCAATTCGCAAACTACAAAAAGCGCCTCAGCAACGGTTTGGTCAAGTCGCAGTGGATCAACTATTATAAAGGGCGCGTTGTTTTTCTCCAGGAAGTATTGGTAAGCCCCTTCATAATTTCTCTCGGCAATGACAGCAAAATTAAATTTCTCTCCGGCTGCCAATTCTTCGATTCTTTCGGCTACGGCAACTGACCGGGCCAGCTGTCGATTAGGCGGAAAGCGCAGAGGATTGGCCACTAAATTTACTCCCGCTAATGCTAAGAAGGCTAAGATGGAGAGGGTTTTGCCAACTCGGTTGAGGTGGCCAAAAACTTCCCCCCCCAGGGCTCCGACAATCAAAAATGGTGCCGCAAAGAAAAAGCCGAAATAGTGATCATAAATGTGTTGTTTATAAATCCCCAACCCTACCAATGCCAAGCCGATCCAGACAAAAAGAATAAAATTACCGGACGTTTCGTTTTTAGGAACTCTTTTCATTAGAAGTAAAAATAGAAGTGAGGGCACAGAAATCAGAACCAGAAGAGCCTTTGCAACAAATTCATTGTAGCCCGTCAAAAGCCTGGCCGTAATTTGCAAAAAGAGATCGGGCAATTTAGGTAAAGCCGTCCAGGGACGAGCCGAAACGGTCGTTTGCCGCTGACTAAAAAACACTTTGATAGCGTTAAAATTATTCCAACCGTGGCGAGCGTCGAAAATAACCAAAGGAGACATGAGAATAATAAATAGAAATAATCCGATAAACGAATTTTTGAGGAACTTTGTTAATGGTGCCCGGTCGCTAATTTCGGTGGTCTTGACTGACAAGGATATAAAAGTTAAAAACCAAAAAAGGACAATTATTGGACCCAATATCAAAGCTAAATAATGGGACTGCAACGTCGCGGCAAAAGTGACAGCTGTCACGATCACCCAGCGCGAGGTACGAAGCCGCCAAAACTTCCAGACTGAAAATACCAAAAGCAGGGAAAAAAATGGCATTATGTTTGGATTCCACGAGGATCGCGCATAAATAATTACCGTCGGGGCAATTGCGTAAAGCGCCGAGGCAACACCGGCAGCAATTTTGCCATACCAGACCCGCGCCACATACCAAACCAACCAAATTGTCGCCACGCCCAAAAGGGCAATCTCAACCGCAGGACCAACCGGATTAAAGGCCGCCAAAAGCAGGGCGGGTGCCATCAGATAATAGTAAAGCGGGCCCAAGTACATATTGCCAATTGACGTCCCGGGGCCAATAAGTATCGGGTCACCGTGCACCAAAAGCCGGCGTACCAGGATGGCATCCCTACCCTCGTCGCCCAAAAAGGTCATGTATTCACCAATCCTGTAAAGCCTGAAAAATGCTCCAACAACCAAAATTAGAAGCAAAATTCCAAACTCGAGTTTATTCCCAGCAATCCACTTTTTTACTAACTTAACTTTTTCCATAATCTAAGCAAATCAACAAAACTTTTAATAATTACTCTGATACTAGCTCCAGTTGGTCTCCCGGCCTTTCGCGGGTAGTGATGGACGCCAATTTGCTTAATCTTAAAGCCATATTTCTTGGCTTTAATGGCAAGCTCGGCATTAATCATCGCGCCCCGCTCGGACTCAAGCTTGGGGATTTTCTCAATCACTTCCCTCTTGATCATTTTAAAACCGCAATCCACATCTTTGAGCTTGAGACCAAAGAATACAAAGAGAGCCAAGGCCCAACCCTTGGCAAAAGCAACTCTGGTAATTGCATCTTTTCTTTTAATTCTGTAGCCAATAAAGACATCTGCCTCGTCCTTTTTCTCGATAAATTTTGTAGTCTCGCCAAAATCAAACTGCCCGTCTGCATCGTTGTAGACAATCCAATCATATTTGGCGGCATAAAAGCCAGTTTGGAGTGCCCCGCCATAGCCGCGGTTTTTCTTGTGGTTCTCGACTCTTATCCTCTCATCCTCTTTCCTCAATCCTTCAGCTATCTCTTGAGTGCCATCCGTACTGCCATCGTTAACTATTATAATTTCCCATTTATCCGCAACCTTTTCCAAAACTTCCTTGGCCGCTAAAACTGTATTGGCAATATTGCCCTCTTCGTTGTAGGTCGGGAAAAAGACACTAAGCTGGTTAATCTTTACCATTCACCTCAAATTCTACTATAATCAACTTAAATGCTAAAGAGACTCAAAAATCTTTTACCAATTGTTCTGCTTTCCCTCATTCCAACATTTGTCCTCTGGTTACCGTTTTTACTGCGTCTACCCAGTTTCTGGACAATACCGCTTCCCCGAAACGGTTTAGCTTCAATTGTCGCCAACTATGATGGGCCATTATACATAGTTGTTGCCAAAACCTTCTATAACGTCCAGGCCGTAAAAGACACTTTCTCTTTTCCTCTGCCTGTTGAATACTACGCCGCCCATTTTCCGCTGTATCCACTCCTAATTAGACTTGTAGCCACCGTTACCAACTATCCGTATGCCATGCTTGGCATAACCCTGCTCTCTTCAGTTTTTGCACTCTACTTCTTCTCGCTTTTGATTTCCAAATATACGGATGGCAAAAATGTAATCTGGATGACGGCAGTTTTTGCCCTCTTGCCCGCCCGGTGGCTGACAGTGCGGTCAATTGGTTCACCGGAGCCGCTTTTCATGGCCGCAACTATTGCCTCCATCTATTTTTTTACTACCAAAAAATATTTATGGGCAGGAATTGCCGGAGCCCTGGCTATGCTGACCAAATCCCCGGGAATATTGCTTTTCGCAGCCTACGCCGGATATTTGATCATTCCTGAACTTAAAAATCTGGGAGTCAAGTCTTTTGCAAAGTGGGCCAAGGGTCTAAATTGGAGGGCTTGGCCCGTTGTTTTCATCCCACTCTCCCTTCTAGGATTATTTGTCATCTACAAATTCACTTTTAACGATCTTCTGGCTTACTTTCACTCCGGAGACAATATTCACCTCTTCTTCCCGCCTTTCCAAATATTTAATTACTCAGCCCCCTGGGTAGGAACATTTTGGCTTGAAGAAGTAATCTATATTTATCTTTTTGCAGCTCTAGGGTTAATAAAACTCATTAAAGAGAAATATGAAGTTCTGGCCTGGTACGTCGGGGTTTTCTTGTTTTCAATAGTTTTTGTAAGTCACCGCGATTTAGCCCGCTACGCTCTGCCCATTCTTCCTTTTATTTTGGTAGCTTTTTGGCAAACACTAGCCAGAAAAGAATTTAAATTTGTCCTGGCATTTTTGCTGATTCCGGTTTTTTTGGCCTCCATCGCATTTATAAGTCAAAACGTCATGCCCATCTCCGATTGGACACCTCTTCTTTAAGCGTGGGGTTTTCACAACTTTCACGACTAATAGATAGTATGCCTGCGGAATTTGGCGGCCATCTTGGTCAATATATCCAAACGAATTCTCAACGTTTAAGGTTACAGGGGGATGTGTGTGAAGATGGACACATCAATTTTCCTCCCAGACACGTTTGCCTAGAATGTAATAAAAATACTATGAATGAAAACGGAGTACCTCACACCCTAGCCGAATACCGTCCCGGGCCTATTTTGGAGACTTCCTCAAAAACTTAGGCAGTTTCCAGGTTTTCCAGACAAAGAGATTGTACATGGTGTAGTTCCAGGGAATCACAACCACGACCAAGGCAAAGAAAAGTGCTCCCAGCCGAACCAGAGAAGTATCGCCAAAAAGAATTACCGCTTGGCCGACGACAAAAGGCTGAAAGACAACCGCGGCTAGTGAAGTGAAATTAAACTTGGCAAAAGCGCCGATTATACCAAAAAACTTGGTAATTCTTTCTTCCTTAAATGTCCAGACGTTATTGAAAATAAAATTTGAAACGATGGCCGCTTCCGTAGCAAGCGCAGTGGACCAGAATGAGGCTGTTGAAAGCGCTTGCAAAACAGGAATAGCAGCAAGTGAACCAAACAAATTAGCTACTGCCTGAGTAAAGGGTACCCGGCGCAAAAGCTCAAGCCCAACATAATTGACAATAAAACCAACCCCACCGACAATACCAAACTTAACGAAGCGCATTTTGTCTTTGACGCCCAAAATAATAGCTATTTTGAAAGTTGCAATCATCTCCTTAACATTGAACTTGGACTTCTCAGCAGTTCGTGGGCGAAATTCCAGAGGTACTTCGACAGTCTTTTTGGAGTTTTTTAGACTTTGATATAAAAGATCAACTTTGTAAGCAAATCTGTTCAAAGCCATTAAATCATGAAGTTTGATCTTGTCCAAGACTCCCTTTACCCTGGTCAAGCGAAAACCAGTCGTCATATCGTGAATTTTGAAATTAAGCCAGACAATACGAATAAATAAATTGCCAAAGTAGCTCATCGCTTTGCGGCTCATTCCCCACTGACTAGGTATCGAACCACCGGGGATATAGCGACTGCCGATTACATAGTCAGCACCATTGGCATATGCCTCAACCATTGGTTTGACAAACTCGGGCGGGTGTTGGCCATCGGCGTCCATTTCCAAAACTGCGTCAGCGCCAAGCTTATTTATGGCGTGCTCAAAACCAGCCACGTATGCCCAACCCAAACCCGATTTGTCCCCTTGCTGGATGATCGTGACATTTTTGTATTTCTTAGAAGCTTCTTCGACTAACTGGGCTGTCCCATCTTTGGAGTAGTTGTCAACTACCAGAAGATACATCTCGGCCTTGATTTTAGGGAACTCTTCCCTCACCAATTTTTCAATCATCTCACCAACATTCTTGGCCTCATTCCACACCGGCATGACAATCACAATCTTATCCATACTTCAATAGTAACCCAAGCGAATGGCAAATGCCAGTCGTATATATTCCAAAATATCTGCCAAATAGGTCCGAAAATATTTGGGGTTGAAAGACACTTTCGACTCACCCCGGCTTCTGAATCTAAAAACGCTGGGAATCTCGTAGAATTTATCCGTGATTTTAGACAATTTGTAAATTTGGAAAAAGAAGAAAGCAAAGCCACGCGTTGGGAACCGGTTAAAATCGAGTTTGTCCAAAACTCCCTTAACCCGCACCGCCCGCATGGCGCCATTTCTGTCTTTGACCGCGTCAACCCCTGCTACCCACCCGGCAAAAAAAGTATTGGCCAGGAAATGATTGAGGCGCCTACTCACGGTCCAGCCTTCGCTTCTGCCGTTCCCCACGTGCCGCGAGGTTACCACCACGTCATAACCGTCCTTAATTTTAGCGAGCATTTTAGGCAAGTGTCTAAAAGAAAAACCAAAATCAGCCTCATTGGTTACAATAACGTCGGGGTTAAACTTTTGCAAAGCATATTTATAGCCCCGAATCATGGCTTTGCCCAAGCCCTCTTTCCTATGCGACAAAAGGTGAATATTTGAGTGCTTTTTTTGAAAAGCTTTCACCACATCCGCCGTACCGTCAGGAGACAGATCATCAACAATCAAAATCTCAAAACTTTGAGCTGAAAGCTCCCTTAGGAGTTTTGTGATATTTTCTTTCTCATTATACGTCGGGATCATGATCACAACTTTCATGGACCAATCTTATCACAATCCCTACTCATATCTAATTGCTTCGATTGGAGGCAACTTCGCAGCGCGGCGGGCGGGGAAAACTCCGAAGAAAATGCCAATTCCGGATGAAATGGCCAGTGTGATAACTATCGCTAAAAAGTTAATTGCAGCTGGAAAGAAAAAGCGGACAATCAAAACTATTATTGTTGCCAAGACAAGACCCAAAACTCCACCAAAAACACTAAGCAAAACGGACTCCGTTAAAAACTGCATTAGAATATCTTTCCTAGTCGCCCCCACTGCTCTTCTTATTCCCACTTCTTTAGTCCGCTCAGTCACCGAAGCATACATAATATTCATAATCCCAATTCCACCTACCAAAAGTGAAATCGAACCGATGGCAACCAAAACTCCGTTAACAATGTTAAATATTTGATTGAAAGTCGAAAGAAGCTCCGATTGCTCAGTAACTGAGAAGTCATCCTCGTTGTATCTTTTTAAAAGTACCTCTTCAGCCTTAGCTTTTACTTCCTCAATATCGCGGTCCGCCTCCACTCCTAAATAAATCGACCAGAATGTTTTGTCGGGATTAATACTGCCAAAAGTCGTTTTGTAGGGAATGGTAACGCTGTTATCTTGTTCCCTATCTCCAGTCTTTTCTAAAACCCCAATCACTTTAAAACGCTGGTTTTCAAATCTGATTGTTTTTCCCACCGCATCCTCAGGTTGGTCAAAAAGGTTCTCCGCTGCCCGGCCGCCCAAAACTGCAACTTTAGCCCGTGCCGCCACTTCCGATTTTCCAAAAACCTCACCTTCTAGGATTTCGGAATTCATGAGGGAAAACATTTCCTCATTAACCCCCATTATGTAGGCAAACATTTCCTCTCCGTCCGCTTCCACTGTAGTGTTGGAGAAATAAACCGGAACGGTATACTTAACATTTGGGATTCTGGCTAAGTTGTTCGTATCTCTTTCATCAAAACTTACTCCTCCAACCAACCCCGCGCCAAAGCTACCTCCACCGCTCCCACTAAAACCACTTCCGGGCAAAACAAGAATTAAATTCGCACCCAGATTTTCAAATTGCTGCTTGAGGTAATTTTTTAAACCCAACCCCAGAGCTATAAGCATAACCACGCTCATAACTCCAATCATTATCCCCAGTGAAGTCAAAACGGTCCTGACTTTGTTGCGCCGAAAATCAACAACGGCGGCTTTGGTGAGATCATCAACTTGAGTTTTGGTTAAAAATTGTTTCACAGGTACTTTTTGGCTAAGGCACCGTCTTTAATGTAGATTTTCCTTTTTGTTCTGTCGGCGACCACTTTCTCGTGTGTTACCAAAATCACCGTAACCCCAAAATCTTTATTTAAATCTTCCAAAATGTCTAAAATTTCATCTCCTGTTTTAGTGTCGAGGTTACCGGTTGGCTCGTCTGCCAAAATAATCTCAGGTTTCATAATCAATGCCCGGGCGATTGCTACCCTCTGTTGCTGCCCTCCGGAGATTTTGTTGGGAAAGAAATTTCTCCTCTCCCAAATGCCAAAGCGTTTAAGAAGGTCTTCTGTTCTGCTTACAGGATTAAAGTCGAGGCCTTTTTTAACGTAGCGGGTCGGCAACAAGACATTCTCCATGACTGTAAATTTGTTAATCAAGTTAAAAGACTGAAAAACAAAACCAATGTAGCGATTTCGTAAGCTGGAAAGAGTATCGTCTGAAAGTTTGCTTACGTCCTTCCCGTCCAGGGTAATTTTCCCCGTTGTCGGTGTTTCCAGCAAACCAATAAGGTACATTAGTGTTGATTTCCCTGAACCCGAAGTCCCCAGGATACTCAAGTACTCTTTTTGCTTAATCTCAATAGAAATATCCGAAACGGCCTTGACTTCTTCTTCACCCAAAAAATAGCTTTTGCTGACATGGGAGAGACTAATCATATATCGTGGCATCCCCGGTCATACCTATCCGAATTTTTTGACTATCAATCTCACCCACAAATTTAACCTTCACTTTGTAAGCCGTTCCCACTTCCCCCACCTTGGGAGCAAAACTGATAAAAGAGATTTCTCCTTCAAGCTTACTATCCGGTAGTGAATCAAGAACTATTCCCACTTTCTGGCCTACCGTTAAATCCAAAACTTCACTCTGGTCGGCGGTGACGTCAAAGTAAAGCGTCTCGGGGTTAACCACCTCAATTTGAGGCTGGGTAGCAATAACGTTAATTCCCGCAAAGGGGTTGGCGATATATGTAACTATGCCATCAAACGGGGAAGTAAGTGTTGTGGTTGACAAAATATTCTGAGCTTTAATATGGCTAAAAACTGCTCTGTCTTTAGCTGTCTCGGCTGTCGTTCTTGTTTCCTTTTCTGCGAAAGACTCTTTACCAGCTTTGTCTCCCAAGGTATCATAAACCCGGTCAAGAGTTGCCGCTTCCTCTCTGAGAGTTGCGTCAGTAATTTTGACGTCTTGGGCTGCAACTGTAGCGTCAAGCCGAGCCAAGGTCGCGCCTTTTTTCACCATATCTCCTTCGGCAACTCCCACCCAAGCGAGTTTCCCAGAAGAGGCAAAAGCTAAGCTGGCATAATCATCGGCGCTGACCTCACCGGTGAGAATTAACTCCTCCTCTACCGTTCCTTTTTGGATTGTTGCTGTCTTGCTTGAGTTTGCCTTTGGATAAATAACCAATCTCCAAAAGGTAATTCCAACCAACAAAAGGGCACCACCGAAAATTAAATATCTTTTTTTCACCGGTTCGATTATATCACTTGTGACGTGCCTAATGTGCGAGTAGAATTAGTCTCACCATGTCGCCTGTGGTATTTATCAAACCTTCAGAAACGTCAGATATTTTGTCTGATGAAGTTAAAAAGTTAATTGAAATATATCAGAGCCACCGGCGGGGCAAAAGTCTTGAAGCGGCATTGGAAATAAACCGTCCCTTAGGTTCTGTCGCCGTAGTTTACGAACGCATCAGAAATGCAATTGATTATAAAGGCGAACACCTACTTCGCCGGGGAGCAATTGAGCGAATTTTACGAAGGCTGCTTTGGGAACGACCGGCCGCAGGTACCAAGATAATTGCCCAACTTCTGGTTAAAGAACTCGTCTGGGCCAAGTATTTAAAGTCAAAAAACGTGTCTGCCGAGAGTGTGGATAAAGTCGCGGTAACCCTTAATAAATATTTTGAGCTCCTGGAAGCCTCGACCATTGACCGCAAAAAAATCTTGGGGGTTGCCTCAGCCCAAATTGAGGAAATTCTGGATCCTTCACTTTTCTATATCGACAAAATTGGTGATGCCATGTTTGTCTGGTTTAACAAAAACCTTGAATGGGAGAACGGAGGCCTAACCGGCCGACAAAAAGATCTTCATCTTCATATGGCTATCCATCGGGGGCTTTTCAAATCAGATTTTGCCCGAGTTCGGTATTATATCTTAAAAAAATTTGTCACAAGCCCCACTCCCCAAGAGTTTTTCAATTCAATCGAACAAATCGATCACTATTTAAACTCTTCAGTCCAAATCAGGCTTTACCGCTTCGTCAGGAAATATACTCCCGCCTTCCGAATATTAAAGGAGGTCATGGACAAAAATAAAAAGAAACTTGATGAGGTTTTCAGAGATGAAGAACTATTGGAAGAAAAAATCAAACAAGTTTGTTTGTCTCGCTATGAGGAGATCGGCAAAAGCGTCAGAACCGGCATCATTAGAAGCATCATTTATATTTTTATTACAAAAATATTGGTGGTTTTATTGGTTGAAGTGCCTTTTGAAATTTTCGCGCGTGGAAGTGTGAGTTACATGCCGATTATTATCAATGTCGCGACTCCACCAACATTGATGTTTTTGGTCGGCCTAACCATCAAAAAGCCGGGTGAGAAAAACACCGAAAAAATCATAAGCAGCGTAAAAAGTTTTGTCTACGCAAGCACCACCAATGCAAAAACCCACTTTAATCTTGCCGCGAGGGATAATAAAGGCCTCTCATATCAAGTTTTTATTTTCGCTTACGCCACGCTTTTCTTAGTTACTTTTGGGTCAATAGCCTATTTACTTAGGTCCCTAAACTTCAGCCTGGCCAGTATGGGGATTTTCTTCATGTTTCTTTCCTTAGTCCTACTTTTTGGTTTCAGAGTTCGCTTTGCGGCAACGGAATTAAATGTGGGAGGTAAAAGTGAAAGTTTCTTTTCTAAAATAATTACGAATTTGAGCTTGCCCCTTTTGAATCTTGGAGTCTGGCTCTCAAGGGGCCTCTCTAAAATTAATTTTGTGATCATCTTAATGGACTTTTTGATTGAAGCCCCACTCAAAAACATTTTGAGTGTATTGGATGACTGGAACAGGTTTATTCGTGAGAAACGCGAAGAAGTCATCGACGTCCCCACTGAGGTTTAAAAACATATATAATAGCGGTATGAGAATTGATATCTTTACCCTTTTTCCTGAAATGTTTGAGGGACCATTAAATAAAAGCATTGTCGGGCGTGCCCAAGAAAAAGGCCTGGTGGAAATTGCTATTCACAACCTTCGAGATTGGGCCAAAGATTCATACAAAACCGTAGACGACAAGCCTTTTGGAGGTGGCGCAGGAATGATTTTAAAGGTTGATGTCATTGATGTTGCAATATCAAAAATCAAAAATCAAAAATCAAAAATCATCTTATTGGATGCGGGAGGAAAAACCTTTAATCAACCAATGGCACAAAAACTTTCCAAAGAAAAACACTTAATTCTGATTGCTGGGCACTATGAGGGTGTTGACCATCGCGTTCATGAGCATATTGCTGATGAAGTAATTTCAATTGGAGATTATGTTTTAACCGGTGGTGAGTTGCCAGCCATGGTCGTCACCGACACCATTGTTCGTTTGATCCCCGGCGTAATCGAGGAAGAATCTTTAAAGGAAGAGTCCCATTCCAAAAAAGGCTACCTTGAGTATCCCCAATATACCAGACCTGAAGAATATAAAGGCTGGAAAGTTCCCGAAGTCCTTCTCTCCGGCAACCACGCCGAAATTGAAAAATGGCGCAGACAAAATTAGTGGGGCAGGATATTGTTTCCCCAAATATAGTTGGCGATTTCACGACTTATGAAGTCTTTCCCCAAATCCGAAGGGTGAATAAAATCATCTTGGCTGATGTACTTTAAGTCCCCTCCATTTGTGGTCTCCAGAGTTTTTTCGTAAACATTAATTACTGGAATATTGTGGGCCTTGGCATAGTCGATGTGATTTAGAATATATGCAATTCTTTCTTCGGCCCAAAGCCAGCGGGTGTCGGGAGATAAATCAACCACGTTTTGCGCATAGTGAAGCTTGTTGGGCGCAATTGTTGCCAGAAAAATGATGTTGGCATTTGGTTTAGAATTCGTGATACTGGTCAGAGCTTTATCCAACGCCTCGTTCATTTTCTTTTTACCCTCCTCAAGTGGAAATTGGGACAGTGGGTTGTGACCAAAAGATTCGATGATAATTATTTCAAACTCACGGTCAAGAATCGGCTCAAGCTCGTGATCAATAACAAAAGTCTTGTCTTCCAACCTGTCTTGAAGAGACAAGATGTTTGTTCCCCCAAGGCCATAGTTGAAAATGCCGAATTTATTACCGGGGTAGAGCTTTTCCAAGTAGTTATTTAGCATTTGGGCATTGGGCCCCAGAACATTGGTCATTGAATCCCCGGTTAAGATGACTGTGTATTCCTCGTGGCTTTGGGTAACAGGAGCTGTGTAACTTTCAAACTTCACCACTTGAGGAGTCGCATTGGGTTTGGCGATATTAACAAAAATTGCAAAAAAAGCACTCGCCGCGAGCAGAAACAGTAGGAATTTGTGTTTGCCCTCCATGCTAAAATAGTAACATGCATACAGTAAAAATACTTAAAGTTATTCCCGTTACTCACACCGTTAAACAGTTTACAGTTGAAAAACCTGCTGGTTATAAATTTACTCCCGGTCAAGCAACAGAGATTGCTGGCCATCCTTTTACTTTTACCTCACTCAACGATTGGCCGGATTTGCAGTTTACCATCAAAATCTATCCCGTGGCCCAAAATCCAACCCACACCGGAATCACGGAAAAATTGGGAACCCTAACCGCCGGTGACGAACTCTTGATTGGTGACCCTTGGGGCACAATTGAGTACAAAGGCCCGGGGGTCTTCATTGCCGGCGGTGCAGGGATAACCCCTTTCATTGCCATTATTAGACAACTTGCAAAGGATGAAAAACTAGAAGGCAATATGTTCATTTTTTCAAACAAGACTAAAAAAGATGTCATATACGAAGAAGAACTCAAAAAATACTTTGGTAACAACTTGAAACTTGTTTTTACTCAAGAAGGGGATGGACATGTAGATAAAAGATACTTGGAAAAAAATGTCAAAAATTTTAGTCAGCACTTCTATGTCTGTGGGCCAAAAGCGATGGTTGCAGAAATTAACCAAACGCTAGAGTCTCTGGGTGCACAATCAGACAACTTAGTTTTTGAGAGATAGGAGAATTGTACGACTACCGTACAAGGTCCGTCCTTGCACGCTTAAGTATACTTATCTGCAACTGAGGAGGCTCCCCAAGCTTGGGGTTTGGTACAAGCAGTGTAACCGTTCCCCGTTACCATCCCTACGACTTCTTTAATCATCTCGCGGGTTGGCCCCAGTGCACCAACGTCAATGTGAATTTCCAGATCGTACTTGGCCGGCCGCACAGCTTCACGCAAGTCCGGAACTAACTCATGAGCCACTTCCAGTGAACGTGTAGTTTCTCTGTAAATTTTATCCCGCAGGATTGGTTTCATAGTTTCCGTTTCTTTTTTCCAAAAGTACCTTGCCCCGTGGCCCGTCCGGTGGATAATTATTGCTGTCACAAAATCCACCTTGGCGTGGCCGTTGATTTGCCTAGCCTGACTATCCGTCCCAATAACTAATCGATAAAATCGATTCGGGTCAGCTTCAACAAAAGCCGCCACTTCCGCAACCATTTTTTTGGCAGTGAGCGCCCCTTGGCTGGGACTGTAAAAACCATTTTTTGCCATAAATCAGCCATTATTATACCCTGAAGAGGACGGAAAATACAGCTAAAACACAAAGAGCAGCAACTAGGACATACTCTATGACCACTTCCAAATACAAGTCTTTGTGCAGAGCGTGATGGACAATACCCCAGACAACGTAAGCCACCGCCACGGAGATTATTATTGAGCCCTGGAAAAGTCTGTCATAAGAGAAGTAAACAAAACCAAAAAAGCCGGTTGCGAATATCCCGACTAAAGGTAAGTAGTGCTTGGTGTGTCTTGTTAGTTCTCTCATAGTATTTGCCCTGCCTTAGCTACAATTATAATCGCAATTACCATCCCAAAAAAAGCCAGGTGGGCAAAGCTTCTGCCCCCGATTCTTGTGACCCTCCTTTTTGAAATTATAATGAGATCAACAGTCATAACCAAAGCCAATACACCAACAATTGCGAGTGATGCCCCTTTGCTAAGAGTAAACGGCGACAAGACAATTCTTTCGGTCTGCGCAACAGCAATAGGTGTCCCGCCTGGCGGCGAGGCAAGGGGTGTCGGTGTTGCTTGGGGAGTAGCTAAGGCAATTGCTCCCGCGGCCGAAGCTGGTAGGGGCGTTGACTCAAGCGCGGCTACTGGAGCCACTGGCAGCGTATCCTGAAGCTGAGTCCCGAAAAACTGCACAATGACAGTAGTATCGACTCCCGCCAAATCCCCCTCAACTACGGCAACACCAATGTCTTTGTATTTGGCAGAGAGCATGTTGTCGCGGTGCGTGGGGCTGGCCATCCAGGCCTCCACCGCCGAGTTGGGGTCGGCGAAGTCCCGTGCTAAGTTCTCCCCGGCGTACCTGTATTTGTAACCTACATTGTTGAAAAATGCCCAGGGTTCGGTGCCGTCAGGAGCCACATGCGCCCAGTAATCTTGTACAAGCATGTGCTCCCCCTTAGCCCGAGCCGCTTGCGACAAAGTTGAGTTTTCAGAAACAGGATTAAGGCCTGCAGCCGCTCTTTTTTCATTGGTTAGCCGAACTACTTCAGCCGGGGAAATATTGGCCGCATAGCCCAAAATCCCGGGAGAAAGCTTGGGAAAAGTCCCCAGAGCAAACTGCAACAAGACCAATTTGACGATAATGAGAAACAAAATCGGAGAATGCAAAATTCGAGCCTTGTGATTATTTGAATGTCCAGGGAGAAAAAAATGGGCAAGCCTAGCACCGCGTTTCATACTTCAATCTTAAATCTTAAGGGCCGGTTTGGCAACCACGATCAGGCGCTTAGTATCGGCAAAACCCGAACAAGTGTAGAGAGTTAACCGTTCATCAGTAGTCGGGGCAATCACTTGAGTCTGATTGGGGTAAACTTCGTTAATTTCTTCCACCCGATATTCATACCAAGCAGCTTCAGTCAAAATATAAACTTTTTGGCCAATTGTCACATCTTTGAGCGGTAAAAAGAGCCCCTCGCGAGCGTGGGCAAAAATAACTTGATTGCCAACCGCACCGGGAAAACCGGATCCTTCCCCCCAACCCGCTTTGTCGACAAAAACCTGCCAGTAACCGTTAACAATTGGGGCCTGGTCAACTTCCAAATCGATGGTCAAGTCTGGGATCAAAAGCCGACGGGGTTTCTGACTCTCTTCAACCTCAGTGATCTCAAATTCCGCGACTCTTACCGGTTCGCTAGCAAAACTGTAATTAGTTAGATCAGGCAGGCCCTGCGGCTGGCCCAGAACAAAAATCAGCCCCAGCATTATCAAAGCAAAAGCCAGACCCAGTTTGTCCCAAGAAGTTACTTTTTTCATGCCCAAATTTCTTTGGCAGCCACCCAGAGGCCTGAAGCAATCAACCCCAACCCGGCCCAGAAGAGATAGTAACTGGTTTCACCGCTGGTGTCTGAAAGCCCCAGCACCTGCCCGCCAACACCACTTCCTCCACCACCGCCTCCACTACTACTTGTAGCGGCATTTGCTTCTTTAATAATTTCAATAATTGGCTTGGGTCCTTCCTCCTCATCATTTCCTTCGGCAGGCGGCCCGCCAACTTCTCTGCAAAGCTCCCAAGGGACATTAAACAAGGAACAGTTAATGTTGTCATTAGCAATGCCTATTCTGGTCGTAATATCACCGGTAATTATTGAGACATTTCCCAAATTGCCTGAAGCCCTGTTGCCGCCGGTCGTCAAATCTTGCAAAATGTTATTGATAATATTGGCCAGGTGGTTAACTTCTGAGACAAAGTTATTGGTGAATGAAAAATCAATCGAGTTTATAGAACCTGAACCATTGCCTGAAATTAAAAAGTCAAAATTCCCACCGATTCCGATCGGGTCGTAAGAGAAGTTGATATTTTGATTGACCAGCCCGACTTCACTAAAGATATTGCCTGTTATAATTTCCACGTCACCCGAATTATTATCAGCCGTATTGTTACCGGTATTAGCCGTAGTTGTCACACCATTGGTAATATTGGCAGTATTATTTTGGGTTGTACTTGAGCTTGTGGTGTAGGAAAAACTCAGAGTGTTGGTTAAATTGCTCCCATTATCAGTAATCTGGCCGTTGAAATTTAAGTCCCCGTCTTTGTTTTCAGCAATATTGGTGTTGAGGTCGTCATTAACAATCTCAGTATTTTCAGTGATATCGCCAGTGGTAATCGTCGTATTACCACTGTTGCCGGAAGCTTCATTGCCACCCGTATTTCCATCTACATCTACGCTTGTATCTAAATTAGCTTCGTTGGTTTGGGTCACGATCGTGGTTGACTCCAAGGTTACTTCGGTTGTCGAAACTGAGCCCTCGCCGTTATCTGATATGCTTAGGTTAAGCGAATCGGCCCGGACGCCGAGCGCAACAAGAGGAAAAAGGTAAATTAAAAAAGCCGCAATCCAAAATATTTTTTTCATAGCACAAACTTCTTTAACCCTAAATAAAGACCCACAGGGACAATGGCTACCGCTGCCCAGGCCAGATTAATTTTAATTTTCTTTTTGGCGCTGTCTATAGCCTCATCAGCTGCTTGAACTTCCGGTTCATTCGCACCTTCGGCTGATTCACCGGCTGCTTCGCTCTCACCCAAAATCTCCGGTGTTGGGCTGGGTGTGGCGTTTGTATTGGCGGTATTGGTCACGGAAACGTCGACATCGGTGCCATTAGTTGAAATTGAAACATCTGTAGAAATATCTGACTGGTTATTCGACGTATACCCACCAACTCCTGGGTTATTAGCTGCCTGGGCTTCCTGAGTATAACCCGGGCCGACAAAGTCACCGAACCAGTTACCGAAAACATTGACAACCGTAAAAATGACATTAGCACCGGCAAAGTTGTTGTTGACAAAGTTAATCAAGTTGAGCATCACGCTGGCATCACCCGTTGTTATGCGATTATCACCGCCGGTGTTGCGGCTGGTTGAGTTACCACCAGTATTTGCGCCTAAACTAATATTATTAGTTACAAAAGCTTCATTGACTTGGGTCGTTGAATTGGTGGTCGTTTGAGTCAGACTGCCAGTGTTAGTGCTCTCATCCCCATTACCCTCGTTAGTAATATTAATTGTCCCGTCGGCGGCAATATCAAAAGTAGTTCCCGCTGAGCCAAAAAACGGCAATCCGGTCGGCGCTCCCATAATCCGACCAACCCAATTACCAGCTTCGTTGACCAAAACAATCCACCAAGTCCCACCAATAATGTTGCTATTGGCAATGTTCACAATCCGAGCGTCAATGTCAGCGTCACCGGTGTCGATAAAGCTGTCGCCACCGGTGTTATCCGAGGCGGTGTTATCGCCGGTGGTAGCCGCCAAATCAATGTTATTGATTATCTGGGCGTTATTAAACTGAGTGTAATTACTATTAGTAGTTTGATCAAACAAAGTAGTATTGCTGCTGCCATCACCGTTTCCTAAATTAGCCATGTTAACGTCAAGGTCATAGGCCGTTAAGTATTCCTCGGGCAAAATTATATCGCCGATAAGATCGCCAAAAATGTTTACTACTCCATAAAGCACATTGCCTGCTAAATTATTATTCAGGAAGTTAATTACATTCCCTGAGGCGTTTGCGTCGCCGGTATCAATTGTCGAGTCACCGCCGGTATTATTGTCAGCGATGTTATCACCACTATTAGCAAAAAGGATCATTTCATTCTCAACATTGGCTGTATTGGTCTGAAAACTAGAATTTTCATCGATAATTTCAATCTCGCCGGTATTAGTTGAATCTGAGCCATTATCTTGATTAGTGATGGTTGCACTCCCACCGTCACAACCGCTAATACAGTAGCTATCAAAATCTAGAATGAAATCACCCAAGTGGTCATCAGCGATATTAAATTCAGAAACCATCACTCCATTAACGTTGGTATTAAGGGCATTCAAAATCGTCCCGGTAACGTTAGCGTCGCCGGTTTCAATAGTGTTATCAGCATTGGTATTGCGGCTAGTTGAGTTCTCACCGGTTGCGCTATCCAAAATTAGACTATTATCAACAGTGGCGTCATTGTCTTGAATTGTGAGTGAGGCAGAATCAAAAATAATAACTCCGCTGTTGTCGCTACCATCACCATTGCCTTCATTAAGAATGCTTACTCCCCCGTCACCACCATTATCGGGGTCAGATAATAAGTTGGTGTTGCCAGTATTGACAATGCTCCCGTCAACCGTTGAGTCACCGGTATCAATGTATGGGTCATTCCCGGTGTAGTTGTCCTGGGATTCACCGGAAAGATCAGAGATCCCGCCTTCACCAGGTTCAGGCGAGGCAAGTGGCGTGGGAGTTGGAGTCGATACGGGTGTAGGTGTCGGGGTTGAAACTGGTGTTGGTGTGGGAGTAGCTCCCGGCAATTCCGGCGTTTCCGGCTCATCCGGGCTGTCCGGCGAGTCAGGGGAATCCGGCGTCTCGGGTGTTGACGGCAAATCCGGCACAGCATAGGCGACACTTATCGGCGCCACCATCTGCCCAATTAACAAACTTCCTAAAGCTAAAAGTGTAATTAGTTTTTTGATTTTCATTCTTACTGATTGATTCCTCTATCTTCTCTTGCGGGCAGGACCTTTCGGGGTAGGCCTGGGGTTTTTCCGGAAAATTCCCCAGGGCCTTACTCCCAAAAAGTTTAAAGACCTAGAAGTTCGGCCAATTCGCTCAAAAGCTCCATCAGAGCTTCAAAGTCCACGTCCAATTCTAGATCCACGTCTCCATTAAACACGTTCGCGTTTCCGGAGTTCTCGACTGAAACATCGGATTCAAATCCGCCGGTCGTAACTTCGGTGTCACCACCTGTATTATCCTCGGCGTCATTGTCGCCAGTGTCCGCATCGATTTCGACATCGGCAGCTTCGCCTTCGTTCTGGAAATCGTTGTCTTGAGTGACGTCAACATCGTCCTCAAACTCAAGCTCGATTTCGTTGTCAGAGCCAGTGCCGTTGTTATCAATTACGAGATCAACCTCGTCCAGACCCATCAAGGCGTCCGGTACATCAGCGGAGTTGAAGTTGGCCATGTTGTCCACGGTCACGTCAACATCAACATCACCAGTGTCGATCAAAACGTCTCCACCCGTGTTGTCTTCCGCGTCATTGTCGCCAGTGTCGGCATCGATTTCGACATCGTTGTCGGCGTCAAAATCATTGGTCTGCATGACGTCAACATCGTTTTCAATCTCGAATTCAACTTCGTTGTCTGAGTCAGAACCGTTCCAAAGGATACTCGCACTCAGATCAGCGTCCTCCGACGAACCCCCAACTCGTGCCGAATTGACGTTGAAGGTGTTTGAGATGGCAACCCCATCGTTGATCTCAACGTCACCAGTTTCAATGGTCACGCTCCCGCCGGTGTTATCCTCAGCGTCGTTGTCACCGGTGTCAGCATCAACGTCCACCCAATTATCCGCATTGGCGGTATTTGTTTGGGTTAGATCAACATCGTTCTCAACCTCGTATTCGACCTCGTTGTCGGTACCCGTTCCGTTGTTGGAGATCTCTGCGTCAAAGTCGCCTAAACTGCTACCATTGACGTCAGCCGAATTGAGATTCCCGGAATTGACAAGTGAAACGTCAGCGTCAATATCACCGGTCTCAACAGTTACGTCGCCACCAGTATTATCTTCAGCGTCGTTGCCGCCCGTGTCAGCATCAATTTCAACGTCGTTATCGGCATTGAAAGTATTCGTTTGGGAAACGGTTGTATCGTTCTCAACCTCAAATTCACATTCATTTTCTGAGTCCGAACCGTTCCAAGTCACGCTACAGCTATAACTAGCCGCCAAAGCCGCTGCCGGTGCAACAAAATTCAATAATAAAGCTGCAGAAGATAAAGCTACCGCAATTCTTTTTTGTAAAGTTGTCATATTTTTATCACCCCCCTTCCACCTCATTTTTTGCCCATTTCCCTTAGGACAAAAAAACGGAG
>MGGO01000019.1 GCA_001792465.1 Candidatus Woesebacteria bacterium RIFCSPHIGHO2_01_FULL_44_10 | reverse complement strand
TTGGGTCACGGACCGCACAAATCAAGGCTTTACCATCAAGGTGGGTACACCACCTGGCAAAGAAGAATCTATTGACTGGTTGGCAATCTGGTGATTAAATAAACTCATGGCTTTAACCAAATCTGATAAACAATATATAGATCAAAAACTAAGTAATTTAAAAAGCGATTTCTTTGATAAACTGGACGATTTTGTCAAAGAGGTCAGAGATAGCCACGAGGAAAGAACAATAATTGCCCATCGAGTTTCAGACCACGAAGATAGGATTACCTCACTTGAGGCAGTTGTGATTCAATAACTACTGTCAGCTCCCCCTTCAGGGATAACCCCTGAAGTTGCTGGGAAACTTCTAAAAGTGAACCACGATAGTAGGTTTCGTACATTTTGGTCATCTCGCGGGCGACAAAGGCTCGCCTTGTCCCTCCAAAATTTTCAATTAACAAATTAAGAGTTTTAATAATCCTGTGCGGTGATTCAAAAAATACTATTGGTAGCTTAGTTAACTTAATTAACTCAATTAACTTTGTAACTTTCTTTTTCGGCCAAAAGCCCAGAAAGATATATTTTGAGACGTTAAAACCACAGACTGAAAGTGCAGCAGTCACTGCTGATGGCCCAGGAATAGGCACCACCTTGAGGGTCGGACCCCTAAGGAATAGAAAATCAATCAACTCATTGCCCGGATCGGAAACGCCGGGCGTACCCGCATCGGTGACCAGAGCCAGATTTTTGCCCTGCAGAAGATAATTCAAAATCTCTAATTTTTTGGCTTCTGAAGAATGCTGATGATATGCAATAACCTTTGTCTTTATGCCCAATTTCTTAGTAACTCTGGTATCCTCTGCCAAAACTAGGTCTGCTTCGTTGAGGGTTCTAATAGCGCGTGCCGAGAGATCTTCCAAATTCCCGATGGGTGTAGCAACTACAAATAATGTGCCTGACATGTCGGGGACGGCGGAATCGAACCGCCAATCTCGCCGACCCGAACGGCGCGCCCTACCATTAGACTAGTCCCCGGTCTTAACCCCCAAGTATACCTCAACTTTGTTGGAAAGGACACGCAGGACCCCGTTTTCAACTTGAAAAATCCGCTCCTGACCCTCAACCAATCTGGCTATAAGCGTCTGGCCAATGAGGGAAATGAAGTTGGCGTGCTTGGGCAGGATGTCAAATTTACCTTTTTTATTTAATCCTGAGATATTTTTTACGTCACCATTAAAAACAACTTCTTCTCTATTTCTGATCATGAGTGTCAGTTTATCTTCCATCTAAGGTCCCCACAAACAAAAATTTATCTTCCGGAACTGCGTCATATTTCCCTGCTAAAATCGCCGCCGTATCAGCAACGGTACTGGCCACGGGCACGGCTCTGCCTTTTTCTCCTTTTTGCGCTTCAGCCACAAAAAACCGCTGAGTCATGTAATTGGTTACTTTCTTTGCCCGGGTATAGGTAATGCGGTCTCCCGGCGAGAGTTCAGCCTCGCCAACCAGCGAGACAATGCGCTCCAAACCGGCCGCCTCCTTGAGAAGCGATTTGGCGGCAAGTGATACTCTGTAGTGATCCTTACCCACAATCTCCGGTGAAAGAGCCGAAGAACTGCAGCCAATGATATCAATTGCCGGTAACAAACCTCTTTTGTAAACGTCTCGGGAAAGCACCACCACCGAATCCAAATACGGAGATATTGCCTGGACTCCGTAGTCCAAAAGGTCATCGGAGGGCACGTAAATTGCCTCAATGGCGCTGATTATTCCACTTTTGGTCGAAGCCAGCCTCTCATGAAACTCGGCCATTTCCGACTCCAAAGTTGCCTGGTAGCCGTCTTCGGAAGGGATGCGATTGGTCAGAGTCGAGACTTCACTTCCGGCTTGAGCCAGGCGGAAAACGTTGTCAATAAAAAAAAGTACGTCTTTTTTCATATTCTCCCGGTAATACTCAGCCAGAGTGACCGAGGAAAAGGCCGTTAAAAACCTGACGGCCGGGTTTTCCCCCATCGACCCAAAGACCAAGGTTGAAGAAGAAAGAGCTCCCGAATCCTTGAGAGCGTGATAAAGCTCAAGACCTTCACGGCTTCGCTCACCCACTCCGGCAAAAACCGAAACCGTATTCTCGCCTCCTCCGACAATATTGTGCAGGGTTTCCGTCAAAAGGAGAGTCTTACCTACCCCCGCGCCGCCAAAAAGACCCATCTTGCCACCTCTGGGAAGCGGTGCAAAAAGATCAATTACTTTAATACCCGTTTCTATTATTTTGCCCGTCTCCATTACCCCGTCTAATTGTTTGGAAACACTTCTAATAGGCACCCAACCTTCAGCTTTGATTTCTCCGGAGCCGTCGGATATTTGCCCGGCAAAGTTCACCGCCCTGCCCAAAAGAGCGGGTCCAACCGGAAAAAGGATGGGGTTGCCGGTATTGATTACAACGCTGCCTCGGGTGATTTTGTTAGTTGCCGACAGAGCCAGGCAAAAAAAGGTATCTGTACTGGCCGAAGCATAAACTTCCATTTTGGTGTTTTGATCTTTCTCCGAAACTAATAAATCATGAATTGCTGGCTTAGCTTCTTCAAACTTCACTTTAACGATTTGTCCGCGAACTGAAACAATTTTTCCTTTTTGATTGGTTTTTAGGTTTTCCATAATTTCATACTGCTAAAAAGCGTTCTTTGCTTTCTGTCTTCAGTGGCATGCATGACCCGCAGCTGCATCATCCGCTCAAGCTTAATTTTATCTTGAATATTCTCATAAGCCTTGTCCATAGCCAGCATGCGCGAGGCAAACTTGGCTAATTGGGACTCCCGCATGGTCTGATCCAGAAGGCTCCCAAACATCTCGGTTTCAAAAAACATCAAGATCTCCTCCAATGTGGGCTCAAAGAGATAGCGGGCTGCTTGAGCTTCCTTTTCTCCTTCAATAGTGATGGCCGTCTGGGCAGAAATATTATAGACAACAGGCTCCTGGCGGGCAACGTTCTTGAACTGACCATAGTGAACGCGGATTTCTTCGTAAGGGACAAGGTGAGCAATGATTTTGTTCATGTCAGTCTGGCTCGCCCCTACATCAGGATAATCAAAATAGGTGTAGGGTCGAAGCGAGCTAAAGCGCTGCAGGAAAAGCTCACGGCCCAGGCGGCCAATAATTGTTACCTCGGAGTTTGTTTTATCTATCTCATCCACAAACTGTTTAAAAACTTTGGGGATGATGTCACCATAAAGCCCGGCATTAGCAGACAAAAAAACGGAGACAGTCTTGCCGTTGTGGGCAAGAAATGTGATTGTCTGGGCCTCACCGGCTTTCTTTTTTTTCTTTAAAGCCTCAACCTGTCTTTTGTAGCCTGCCCGAACCTGGTTAAAGACGTCTTCAAGGGCAGCCAAAAAGTCGCGGGTTAAAGTGACCGAACTTCTCACCGTTTTCATCCGACGGCTGGCAATTTCAGCATAGGCATCAGTCAAGGCCTGAAGCGTTTTCAGGTTGTCCATTTCGTCTTTGATTTCCCGTTTAGTTGGCATGTCTTTTTAAGGTAGTAACCAGGTCGGTAAAAGTTGCAGCAGCATTTATCAAATCGTCAATTTTTCGGCCAAAGGCTTTATCTTTGCCATAGCTTCCGATAACTTTCTCAAACTCGGTCTTTGCTTCACTCACCTTTTTATCCCTCCACATTCCGGCCCAAAGCGCGGCGACTAAATAGACGCTGACTACCTCCGGAACAACTATCCCAGGCAGCTGCTCGAAAAGAGAGTAGATTTTGTCTCCCAGGGCAAGTTTTCTTTGAATGTCTTCCGAGAGCTCAGCGCCAAAATGCAAAAACTGTCTTAGCTTATCCTGCTCCACCAGGAAGCTATTTAATTGCCGGGATAAATCTCGCACCAGTGGCCTCTGGGCCTGCAAACCCACCCGGGTAACAGATAAAAAGGGGTTGATGGCCGGGCGCCTGCCTTGATTGAAAATATCAATATCAAAAAAGATATGGCCGTCGGTCATGGCCATCAAGTTGGTTTGAATAAAGCCGGTCAAGTCTCCCATCACCGTGTCGGCAACCGGCAGGCAGGTAATTGAGGCTTTTTCAAAGTCCCCTGCGCGTTCAAGCAACCGGGCGTGAGTGTAAAAAATATCTCCGGGATAGGCACTTCTGCCCGGAAAACGCTGCAGAAGAAGCGTGATTTCCCGATAAAACTTGGCGTGCACGGTTAAGTCATCGATAACAATTAAGACGTCTTTTCCCTGATCTCGAAAGTACTCGGCGTGGGTCATGGCCGCAAAAGGGGTAATATAAATAACCCCCGAGGGATCTTCTGACGTTGAAGCCACAATTAATGTATTTTTGTCAACCCCCTGGCTTTTGAAAAATTCCGCCACTCTCTTGATAGTCGTTTTTTTCTTGCCCACTCCACAATAAATACAAATTGTTCCCTTCCGGGCCTGGGTTAAAATCACTTGCAGCAAAAACCTGGTCTTACCGGTGTTTTTGTCGCCAATAACCAGCTCCCGCTGACCCTTTCCCAAAGGAACGGTTAAATCAACCACGCTGACACCGGTTTCTAAGGGCAAGTCAACCGGCTTTCTTTCCAAAATACCCATCGGTTCAATATCCACCGGGCGGCTCTCTTTAGGCTCAAATTTTTTGATTGAACCGTCCAAAACACCCCCCAAAGCGTCAACCGTATGGCCAAGGTAAAATTCACCGACCGGGATGGAAAGCTCTCTTCCCGTTTTGGCAATTCTTTCCCCCGCTCTGGCCATGCTACCAGATAAAAGCAAAATCTCCGCCAACTCGTCATCCAGAGAAAGCACCTGGCCCACTGATCCGGACTCAAAAATTACAATCTCGTGCGGGCGGACGGTGGGTAAGCCCGAGGCATAGACAATCGAATGGACAATCTGGTCGACAAAGCCAACCTCGTTAAACTCGTTTAAATAATCTTCAAAGCTTGGTTTTTGCATTAAAAATTCTCCTTAAGGAGTAATCCTGGTGTTGTCCGTCGTGCTCAATAACCACACCCCCAATTAGTGATTTATCAAGGGCAATATCCAAAACAATGCCCTCCCCCATTTTTTGGGCCACTATTTGCCACATCTTGTCGACAAAGTCAGTCGAAGGGTCAAAAGCAAGCGCCAACTTGATGACCTTCAGGTTTTCAATCTTTTCAACAGCCTCTTCATATTGCCTTTTTTTGGTATCTGTGTCCTCTTGAGATAAATTCAACCGGTATAAGTTGTCGGCGGCGGCCTCTAAGTCTCTTTTGACGCTGCTAGCTTGATTGAGGGTTTTGATTTTGGCAGTTTCATCCATTAAAGTTTTTCCAAAGCTTTGGTTACCAGCTCCTCGTGGTCTTTGGGTTCAATCGCTCTCCCCAAAGCCTCTTGAGTGATATCTTTAATTAGTCTCTCTACCTCCCGATTAATCTCGTCATATCGCTTTTTTCGGTACTCCTCAAGCTCACGGCTGACGCCAGTAAACTCCTCGTCAAGTTTTCTGGTGAAACTTTCTTGGAAAGACGCCGCTTTTTTAGCCAGATCAGCCCGAAACTCCTCCAGAGCAGTCGTCATTTGCGCCTCAATCGCTTCGGCCGATTTGGTCAACGAGGTGTGAATTTCTTCTTTAAACTCCTGTGCGGTTTCTTCTACCAATTTCTCAATCTCGTCGGTTAAATCAACCTGCTTTTTGGCTTTGGCCAGGGCATCAAGCGTGCTTCGATATTGTTGGACAATCCAGACCAAACCAAGCCCCAGAACCATGAGGGTGATAAAGAGACCATAAAAAATGACTTCTGGCATGTTATTTGATCGTCAACAAAGCCCTGCCGGTCATCGCTGC
>MGGO01000018.1:22516-23040 GCA_001792465.1 Candidatus Woesebacteria bacterium RIFCSPHIGHO2_01_FULL_44_10 | reverse complement strand
AAGGTTTCCGATTTTGAATTTTTCTTGTGAGGAGATCACCAGGTTCTCGCTCATTATTCTGGCATTGCTACCGTAGACGCTAAATTGAGTACCAAATAACATCAATGTTACCATAAGGAGAAAAAATGTACCCAAAAAAGGAAATGCTTTTTCGGTGATTACGCCAGCCTCACGAATTACAAAACTGATGCTGGTTTGGTTTCCCGGATTGCCAAAAACAGTCGCGTGAGCCAGCAGCATCAAAAGAATCATGGTGAGGGCCCCAGTGGCCCAAAAAACGATCGCGTGCTCGGTATTTATTCTTTTCCACCAAGTTTTAAACCTTTTGATGTTTTTGGGAGTGGTTTCAAAAGTTGTCCCAGTCAGTTCAATATTTTCTTTTTTCCCTTTAAAAATATTGGTGATTCTTCCTGAAAATTTCCCCATACCATAACCTTTTTCCTTGACATAAAGTGACTGGGCTAAGTTAAGATTGCCGCCGGCACCGGCGTAGGCCAGGGCAGCCAGAAAAGTTGCTAAAGGAA
>MGGO01000018.1:508-22459 GCA_001792465.1 Candidatus Woesebacteria bacterium RIFCSPHIGHO2_01_FULL_44_10 | reverse complement strand
CTTTGGCAAGAAAGGCAGTCAAAAGAAAAATGAACGGCACCCCGATTAAAATAATGCCTTTCTGGAATTTTTCTTGAGTTTTATAGACGACCGAGCCCAGACTATAAATTCCCCCCAAGAGCAAAAGCATGACAACCCCGACGTATTTTGAGTATGCTATTCCCACGGCAGCAGCAAAAGCGGTGGCAGAGGCGGCCAAAATTCCCGGCCACATCCAGGGCACAAAGGTAGATAAAATGAACCACAGCGGAGTAAAGCGGCCAAATTTACGGGCTAAACCTACGAAAATGCTTTCCCCGGTAACTAGGCTATAGCGCTCAATTTCCATGTTGATAACAAATTGAAAAGAGATCCCCAGGATGGCCGCCCAAGCAATGCCTAAACCGAAATTGGCGACCAAATACGGCCAGAGTATTAGCTCCCCACTCCCCAATCCTACCCCCAGAATGATAAAACTCGGTCCAATCAACTTTCTTAATTTTAATGGTTTTGGAAGGTTTTTCTTCTTTAGTGGAGATAGATGCATAAAAATCATTTTAGAAGAAATTTGGCTTCAAATAAAGCCTGCAAATAATTTACCCCTGTTTTGATGGTTGGGATAAAGCCAGAAAGTTTGGACTCACCGTGTTGGCGGGGACCAAGAGTATATGGAATCTCAACAATCTTGAAGCCGTGTTTGCGGGCCGATGCCAAAAGTTTGATGAAGTAACTTCCGTGTAGGCCGGTGAATACTTGGTAGTCAATGGTCTCCTTTTTGGCCAGAATAAATCCGCTGGTATAATCGGTAATCTCACTGCCCAGAACTAATTGGCAAAGCCGATTGATCAGACGGCTAGCCAGGGCAGAGACAACGTCGCCCCGTTGGTCGCGGCCGCCTGGAATGAATGTTGAACCCACAACGACGTCATATCTGGTTAATTTCTTTTTCATTTGGGCAAATTTTTCAGGCGGCATATCTCCGGCGCAGTCAAGCCAGCCCACCAAACTACCGCGGCTGGCCTTTATACCCTTTTGAATAGCTGTGGCTAGACCCAATTTTTTGCGGCGGACGATAAGCCTTAAATAAGGCATTCTGAGCTGGAGCTGTCTGACAATTTCAGCTGTATCATCCGGTGAATTATCGTCAACAACTATTATTTCAAAGTCTTTCTTGAGCGTTTCTTCTATACGGTGGATGAGGTTTTCAACGTTTTCCACCTCGTTGTAGGTGGGCATGACGATGGAAATTTTAGGCGACATAGACTCCTTGGCTGAAATAAGCCGTAAAGATAAACCCAAGAATTAGAAAAATAATTAGAACTATCGAAAATTTGACTCTGTTTTTAAACAAAACCGACAGCCCCAAGAAACCGGGAAACATGCTGGTCAGGTAACGCGGGACGCTGGTGAAGGTCCCCAAGCCAGTGACGATAAGCATTAAAGTGATCATAAATACCCCGTAAGATTTCCTGATCTTTTTGAATACCCAGAAAGAAAGCCAAAAATAAGCAAAGACGCAAATAAATTCAACGTAGGATACCCAGTGGGCTTGTAGGCTCCCCGGTGCGGCAAAGATTTTGAAATAGCGATAGATGGTTTGAGGAATGAGTACTACCCGATCTTGCTCCCAGCCGACCAGGGATTTTTGGAAAAGTAGAAAATCACCGAAAGCAATTTGTTGATATGCAAGATACGCAAGTAGCCCCAACCCGGCCAAAAAGATCGTAAGGAAAACTTTCTTATTTTTAGGAAACGCTTCGATAAGAAGGGCCGGCAAAAGCGCAATAGCAAAAGGCCGGCTAGCTAGCGCCAAAGTACCAAAAATGCCCGAGGCAAACCATTTTTGTTTCCGCAGTAAGTAAAAGCTGGTGGTTGAAACCAAAAGAAAAAGTGACTCGGCGTAAACGGATTGATAGAAAAAAGCCATTGGGAAAAAGGAAAGTAAAATGAGGGCTCGAGTGGCGATTTTTTCCGAATAATCAAGCCGAATGATTTTATGGATCAGTATTAAACTGCCCAGGAGTGCAGTCCACGAAATAGTTAAACCAAGGTAAAGCTTACTAATGGGAATCAGGTAGGCAGTTAGATTAATTAGAAAGGGGTAAAGTGGAAAAAAGGCAAAATTGTCCCCAGCATAGCCGTTATCGGCAATGGATAGGTAATGCATGCCGTCAAAATTGGCCCAAACCCAGGCCAGCCTTGGTAGAGCTGGGTCATATTGCTGGCCCAGGTAGCCGGTGACCAAGGGGGTAAAGTACGAAGCAAGAAAAGCAAAGAGTATGAAAGTGAGGCGTGAGGTTAAGAAGATAATAAGGACTTTTTGCATCTTGATTTGGTTTTTGTTCGGTTCTATAAATTAATAAAGATGACTAAAGTTTACCAATTTAATGCTTGTCCTTCCACTGTCATGCACGTTGACTTAAATAGTGCCTTTGCGACAATTGAACAGCAAGTCAACCCCAATTTGCGTGGTAAACCTATTGTGGTGGCGGCTTACAACTCCCCCGGCGGCTGTATCTTGGCAGCCTCAAGAGAGGCAAAAATTTTTGGCATAAAAACCGGTATGCGCGTCAAAGAAGGTCAAAGGCTTTGCTCTGTCTTGCAAATTTTGACACCACAGCCAAATTTATATCGGCGGGTGCATCTTGAACTTCGTGAGCTTCTAAAGAATTTTTCAGATCAAGTTTTTCCCAAATCAATTGACGAGTTTGTCTTGGACTTTAAAAATTTTCAGGCACTTCCAGATCTTTTTGCAACTGCCCGGGGGATCAAAAAAAGAATTCGTGAGGAGGTTGGTGAGTGGTTGACAGTTTCCATCGGTATCGCTCCCAATCGCTTTTTGGCCAAAACTGCCTCAAATTCAAAAAAACCAGACGGCTTAGTAGAGATAAATAGTTCTAATTTCCTAGCAGCCTACGGTCAGTTAACTCTCCCCGACTTGCACGGAATTGCCTTCAAAAATACTTTGCGCTTAAATTCGGTTGGGATTTACTCGGTTTTAGACATGTACCAAGCGCCCTTGTCGCTTCTTAGAGCTGCTTTCAGCTCGATTAATAGTTATTATTGGTATTTAAGGCTCAGAGGCTGGGAAATTGATAACATTGAATTTGGCAGGCGCAGCTTTGGTAATTCCTACGCTTTACCTCGCCGTATCGCAGAGAAGTCGGGTTTACTTGGTCTTTTTCCCATTCTCCAAAAGCTGTGTGAGAAAACAGGACAGCGTTTGCGCAGGGCTGGTTATCTGGCCGGTGGAATTTGGGTGAGTTTGCGCTTCCGAGACGGCAGTTTTTGGCAGCAGTCAAGAAAACTCCCTCGAGAGGTGTTTGATTCAAGAGATATTTTTAAGGTAGCACTTCTTACACTCCGGGAGTGTAAGCAGATTAAACCGGTGCATACGATCGCCATTTCTTGTTTTAACTTGGTGGGAAGCAAAAATCTCCAGCTTGAGCTATTCAGTAACAGAGAAAAACAGGTTAGATTGATGTCGGCTATTGATCAAACCAACCGGCGGTGGGGTGATTTTACAGTTGGACCGGCGGGCTTACTGAATTTAAAATCCGAGATTCACGACCGCATCTCCTTCGGTAATGTTAGCTTGCTTGCTAAAACCAGCGGCAACCTCTAGAACGTAATTGTAGGGGCTGTTGGGAGCATAAAGGGTAAGTTCAGCATCACGCGTACCAGCTTGCGGCGGTTGGACATTTTCGGTAATTTCGGCTACCTTGCCGTCGTTTATCCAAATAATATCAATGGCAAAAGCCATGTCTTTCATCCAAAAAGGCGAAGTTTGATTCTCTTTGTCAAAAAGAAAGAGCATGCCTTCAGTCTCTCCCAGGCTCTCAACTCCTGAAAGTCCCTGTTTTCTTTTAGCAGGGGTGTCGGCAAGACTAACGGTGATATCTAAGTCGTTGATTCTGACAATTTTGTTTTCTGGCGCGGGAGTTACCTTGGTTGTTAAACTGGGGAGCGTAATCGGTGAGGACTGAGGATTTAAAAAAAGTCCGATGACAATTAAAAGAACAGCCGTTCCCGCCAACATCAAAAGTGTATTTTTGGCTTCTTTCACTTAATTTGGCTTTCCTCACCTAAAACAGCAGGCTGGTTTTCTGACTGGACCACTTGATTTTTGGGTAGTTTAGTAAAAAAGAAAGTCAACATAAGAACAAAAACGATGATTGGTAGAAAAATGGCAATGGTATGGATTTCTTGTGCACGCCTCTTACTATAAACGTGGAGAATCTGGTGGGTCATTAATTAATTATACCAAAAGCAGCAACCTGACCGCCAGGAAGGGCTACCGCCGAATCTGTCAGCCCTAAAACTATCGCTTCCCTTTTGGCTTTGATAGTTTCGCGAGGTTTGCCCAGAACATTGTAAATCCGTGCCACGGGTTGGCCACTTTTAACAATTTCCCCGGGATTGACAAGAAAGCGGATCAAACCGCTTTTAGAACTGATCTGCATTGAATATCTTAAGACCTTGCCTTTTAGAGCTTGGGGTACGTGCGTGCCGTCGGGTAAAGTAGCGCTAACCATACCTAAACTGTGAAGGATGTTCCAAACAGCACTGATACCGACTTGAACATTTTTTTCATTGACCACAGAGTCTTCCCCAAGCTCAAGGCTTAAAGCAGGAACACCCAGGTTGACTAAAGTTCCAGAAAGGGTTTTAGCCAATTCCAATCGGGACTGCTCACTTTCTCCTTCTTCGTCAACGATAACCAAGCCAGCCAGTCGGGCAAATTTCAGAACCGCTTCATACGTTTTGGCAAATTTTGAACCCGGATGAGGGTCAATTGGTGTATAGGGAATGGAATTGAGCCAATCATTGTGTAAGTCCAAAACTAAGTGGGGTTTAGTTTTAATGATGGCTTGGAAGATAGTGTTGGCGATGCGTTCGGCCAGCGATCCGCTTGGATTGCCCGGAAAAGAACGATTTAAGTCCTCTTTGCTTATAGGAATACTGCGCATGGCAGATTCAAAGCCGATTGGATTCATAAGCGGAAAAGCAAAAAGTTCCCCTTTCAATAGTGGCTCCTGCTTTAGTTTTTTAAAAATTTCCTGGATGACCACAATGCCACCAACTTCGTCTCCGTGCACAGCGGCCGTGAGCCAGACTGTGGGTCCGGGTCTGGGAGCGGCCAGGGACATCAGCGCAAGTTTGCGCTGTGATAAATCACTTCCGGTTAAGATTTTTAAGAAAGAGTATTTGATCATAGTGATAATCTCCACTCTTGTGCCAGGGACAGGGGTCGAACCTGCACGCTCGTAATGAGCACACGGTCCTAAGCCGTGCCTGTCTGCCAATTCCAGCACCCTGGCGCTTAAGTGTATTATACCAAAAAAAGACCCCGGTTTTCACCGGGGCCAGGGAAATTTTGACGCCACCAAAGTCGATATAACCGGTAGCCTCAAAACGTAAGTGTAATATAACATAAGATTATAGGTCTGTCAAGTGTTTTTTATTTTTACCCCCTTTTTCGTGCGAGAATGAATATCGAAGGACCGAAATTGAGCTTACTCAAGGGTTTTTGGAGGCTTCTTTCTAAATCAATAAGTGTTTTAATTGGTAGATTTTTTTTCAAAAAAGGGGATCTAATATTTGATACAGATCTCTTATCTATTATTTCAAGTGAATATTTTTTTAACATCTGTTCAATTACGTGCGGGTGGTAGTTGTTGAAAGGCAGAGTCCTCACATTGCTTTTCTTGATTGTCTTGTCGGTGGTAAAAATATCAAGGGGAAAAGTAAAATCACCTTTTAAGAAGTTAGTTATTACCGCCTTTCCGTGGACTTTGTTTGGAAACTCCATGATTAAATAGCCGTTTTTTTTCAACAATCTGACTATTGTTTTACAGACTGCTTCGGCGTTTTTAATGTGGTGCATGACGCGAACAATAAAAATTGTGTCAAAACTGCTCGCGCGAAACTTGTGATCAAGATTCTCTGCGGTTGTCTGAACAAACTTAATGTTGTTGTAGTTTTTTAGATTCTTGCGGGCTAAGCCGAGGAGTTTGGTCGAAGGATCTGTGAGGAAAACACGCTTGGCTCTGAAGATATACTGTGGAGTTAATCTTCCGAATCCTCCACCGATGTCTAGAATTTTGTTTATTTTTGGAATGTTGTCCAGCAGGGCGTTGACCGCAATCACTTCACTTTCGTGTTCATAGCCTCGCTCCTGCCAGTATGATGGATAGTCAAATGTGTCGTAGGCGGCTGCCATTTATGAGTATTCTACTGCATTTGGTCCATAAAAGTGGTGACGCCCGCTGCCCAGGAGCCAGGAGACAGTGGTGTGTATTTGGTCATAATGTCGTCAATTGTTACAAAGCCTTTATTCAGATACTCTTCACGAAGTCCCTGGGTTACAATTTCAATCCCTTCCTGATACGACTCGAAACCAAGTGTTCCTTGGCTATGGATGCCCCAACCCCAGCAATTGAATGTCCCGGGGGGGATTTTTTCACAAAGATTACTTTCTTGCTGGGCAATGGCGGTAATGAGGCGAAAATCAATGTCGTATTTGTCTGCCATCTCAACGATAAAATCGGAATATGGCTCAAGCGCTGAATTGTAATCGGCGAGGTACTGCTTGACAAGGCCAGCTCTGGCATCTGAAACGCCTACTATACCTGAAATCGATGGCGTAGTAGTAGGCAGTGAAGCATAAACCAAAGCACCGGCAGCCAATACTTCGTTGTGGTCTGTGGGGCCTGAGTTACCAAAAACTACCAGAGAGAAAAGACTGGTTCCAATTACAATCGGTGTAAGCGCAAAAAAAAGAAAAACAAGAATAATTTTTCTCACTTCTTCTGCTGTCAGGATGCCACAAAAAGGTGCACTAAGTCAAGCTCATTTGATATAATACGGTAAGCCCTCGTGGCGGAATTGGCAGACGCGCAGCATTCAGGATGCTGTGAGCTTTACGCTCGTAGAGGTTCAAGTCCTCTCGAGGGCACTTTTAAGCGCGGGTGGTGAAATTGGTATACACGCAGTCTTGAGGAGGCTGTGCCTTAGGGCGTGCAGGTTCAAGTCCTGTCCCGCGCACTTGTGGTAGAATTGTTTACTCCTGACGGAGGTGAGGAGAACGCGTAGCTCAGTTGGTTAGAGCATTCGGTTTACATCCGAAGGGTCGGGGGTTCGAGTCCCTCCGCGTTCACTGACTTTAGATTCGTCTGAGAAATACTTGATAATTTTTCAGACACACGTCATACTTTCAGGGTATGAAGAAATGTCCGAAGTGTGGACAACAAAAAGAACTATCGTACTTTTACAAAAGGAAAACTGGCAAGCGATCTGGAGAATACTACGAAAAATGCAAGGATTGCATGAAAGCTCGAGGAAGAAAATATTATCATGATAATAGAAAACGGCAATTACAACTTGCTTTGGTAAGGAGACGTAAAGCGTATAAAGAAAAACGAGATTACATTAATAAGGCCAAAAACAAGCCATGTGCTGACTGCGGTATGAAATATCCTTTCTATGTTATGGATTTTGATCATAGCAATGTACATGACAAGATTCGAGAGGTTGCATATATGGCTGCGAGGAATTGGTCACTTGATAAGATCAAAGATGAAGTGCAAAAATGTGAAGTGGTTTGTGCAAATTGTCACAGAATACGGACTTTTGGAAAACTGGCTGGGATAGCCAAGGTGGTCACGGCGGGGCTCTGAAGAAGCTCAGATGTTGGTTCAACTCCAACTCCCAGCACACAAGCGGCGGTAGTTCAGTGGTAGAATGCTTCCTTGCCAAGGAAGAGGTCGCCGGTTCAAATCCGGTCCGCCGCTCAGTGCCCCAGTAGTTCAATGGACAGAACAAATCCCTTCTAAGGATTAAATGGGGGTTCGATTCCTCCCTGGGGCACCAGGTCCCGTAGCTCAGTGGCAGAGCAGTCGCCTCTTAAGCGATTGGTCGGAGGTTCGAATCCTCCCGGGATCACTCGCAAAGCTCGTTCCCCGGTCGTGTTCGATAGGTGTCGCCAAAGGCGACAGCACGAATCCTCCCGGGATCACACAAATCTAACCATCATTCCTTCTTGTATTGGAGATATTAGGGAGACTTCTTGACCTGGGAACTTGGCACCCGTTCCCCAGATTACCGCTCTTTTTTTATCTTGCACGAACTCTTGGCCTATTTTTTGGGCCACGTCAATGAGTGTATCACCAACTTTCATAATCAATGGATTGGCATAACTTGGCTCTTCGTCTTTTGTCACCAAATAGACATTCACAAGCTCAAGGACCTCCCAGATTTTCTCTCTTAATTTGTTTAGTTCTTCACCTGTTTGCGCACTAACGTAAAGGTGAGAATTTTTGCCGGGTTTGTGGGCCAAATCAGCTTTGTTGACAACGTAAATTGCCGATAGGTAAACACGATTGGAGCTCATGGCGTCAATTAATCGGTCGATATCTAACTTCTCTCTAATCGTAATTTCGGCATTTTTAACACCCAACTCACTTGCTACTTCTTTAATAGTTTCTTTTGATAGATCCTGAGTAATATTTGAATGGATAATAATTCCTCCGGAAGGCTTTTTTTCAATATCCACCCCGGGTGGTTGCCTGTTAATCCTGATTCCATTTTCGTACAAATCACTCTCAATTTCATCAAAAACCTTTGTTCTTTTGGTATCTGTGATAAAAACGATTAAATCAGCGCCGCGCGCAACTGACAACACTTCCCTGCCTCTGCCTCGTCCCAAGTGCGCCCCCTCAATTAACCCTGGTACGTCAAGAACCTGGATTCGCGCGTTTTTGTATTCCATCATGCCCGGAACGACCGTAACCGTGGTAAAAACGTACGGAGCAACTTTGCTTTTGGCGTTTGTTAACTCATTTAAAAGAGTTGATTTACCGGCTGATGGCGGGCCAATTAAAACTACCGTAGCATCGCCTTGCTTTTTGACCGCGTAGCCTTGTCTCGGCCCCGACTTTCGGGGGCGGGCCGCCTCATCAGCCTTATCTTTTAGTTTTGAAAGTTTAGCTCTGAGTTTACCAATGTGATGTTCGGTTGCCTTATGATATGGTGTCTCTCTAATTTCTTTCTCAATAGCTTCAATCTGTTCTGAAATAGTCGTCATGATGATATAATACTATAAATTTAAGCGCCTGTAGCTTAATGGATAGAGTAGATGGCTTCGAACCATCTGGTGGGGGTTCGATTCCTCCCAGGCGCACCAGGTTCTTCTTGACAAAAACTCTTTTAAATGTGTTATTAATAAATCTGTGAAGTTTGTAGTAATCTCGGGTGGAGTTTTATCCGGCCTTGGTAAAGGGATTACTGCCGCCTCGATAGGTCTGCTTCTTAAATCCAAAGGTATTAAGGTTACGGCAATGAAATGTGATATGTACCTTAATATTGACGCTGGTACAATGAACCCGATTGAGCACGGAGAGGTTTTTGTGACCCACGATGGCCTTGAAACTGATCAAGACTTAGGTCACTATGAACGCTTCTTAAATGAAACTTTGACTCAAGCCAACTATATGACAAATGGCCAAGTGTATTACGAAGTTTTGAAACGTGAGCGCGCCTTGGAATATGACGGGCTTTGTGTTCAGCCCTACCACCATATACCTCCGGAAATTATAGCCAGATGGTACGCTGCCGGAAAGCAACACCAAGCTGAGGTGGTAATTGTCGAACTTGGAGGAACTGTTGGCGAATACGAGGGGCTTCTTTTTTTAGAGACAGTTAGAAGACTGAAACTCAAAAATCACCAAGATGTCATACTGATCCACGTGGGTTATCTGCCCGTACCAGGGTCAATCGGGGAGCTTAAATCCAAACCGCTTCAGCAGTCTGTTGGCCAGTTAAACTCGGTTGGTTTGCAACCGGACATCATCATCGGTCGGGCACAAAAGCCACTTGATAAGAAGAGGAAAGAGAAAATTGCACTGGCGTCTGGTCTTGACCCTTCGGATATTATCTCAAACCCCAACGTTGACTGCACCTATAAAGTCCCGATGATGTTGGATGAACAGGGTCTGACCGCAAAAATTATGAACAAACTTGCTTTAAAACCAAAGAGGAAAGATTTGAAAGAATGGAAAGCAATGGTCAAAAAGGCCGTTTCAGTTAAAAAGAAAATAAAGATAGCTATTATTGGCAAATACCAAAAAACGGGTGACTATACCTTAGAAGACAGCTATATTTGCGTAGTTGAGGCTCTGAAGCACGCTGGAGTTATCCTTTCTGTTGCCCCTGAGCTTGTTTGGGTTGATTCGCAGAACCTGGAGGGAATATCTGCAATTGATAAAAAGCTCAAAGACATTGATGCGATCTTGGTTCCGCAGGGGTGGGGCCGCCGCGGAGTTGAAGGAAAAATTAACGCCATTACCTTTGCCAGAGAAAACAAAATCCCCTATTTAGGCCTTTGTTTTGGGATGCAAATGGCTACGATTGAGTTTGCACGAAATGTCCTGGGACTCCAAAAAGCCAACAGTCAGGAAGTTAACAACAAAAGCCCTCATCAGGTAATCCACATTATGCCCAACCAGGAAGACTATCTCGAAAAGAAGCAGTACGGCGGAACGATCAGACTGGGAGCCTGGCCATGTGTGGTTAAAAAGGGCACTAAACTTGAAAAAGCCTATTTGAAATATGGTAAAGCTAAATCAAGTCCTTGGTGGCAGCCTAACCCAAAAGATAATAAAACGTACCAACGCGGTAATCGGTCAGTGATTTTTGAACGCCACAGGCACAGATATGAATTCAATAACAAATATAAAGAGAAATTTTTGAAAAATGGATTTGTCATCTCCGGTACTTCTCCTGACGGTAAATTAGTTGAGGCAATTGAGCTTTCCGATCATCCATTTTTTGTAGGTACTCAGTTTCATCCGGAGTATCTGAGTCGCCCCCTAACGCCCCATCCAATTTTTGTTTCGTTTTTAGAAGCAGCCCTTCAGCCACGCCATTCATAAGTTGCAGAAGTTTGATCGACCACGATTTTGCCATTAGTTATAAGCTCAGAGAGTTTTTGATTCAGGTCAAGCTCAACCCCTAAGCTTACTAGCTTTTCAGTCACAGCCGCAAACCACAGTTTTAAGTTTTGTTGACCAACTTTTCCGTTTTCAAAAAAGATTTTTTCGTTTTCAAAGGCAGCTTGAATGATTTGAATTGGATCAAATGTCGGATTTGAAGCAAAATACTCCTCCACCGCTTGTTTAAAAAAAGTGTCTTCCACTCCCTTTAATATACCAAAAATGGTAAAATATAGCTTGTAGGCCCGCCCTGCGGGCGAGGCAGGCCGAGGTGGCGGAACTGGCAGACGCGAAGGCCTTAAGAGCCTTTGGGGCATTAGCCTCGTGAGGGTTCGAGTCCCTCTCTCGGCACCGGAGTGTGGCTCAGTTGGCAGAGCGCCGCGTTTGGGACGCGGAGGTCCCCGGTTCGAGCCCGGGCACTCCGACTAATTGATTATCTGTCGCACTTTGACATGAATGAACACAGGATATTATACTGTAATAGTACTTGAACCATGGAAGAATACACTACTGTGCATCAGATAGCTGAAGAATTAAGAAAGAAAGGTCAAAGTTATTCTGAGATAAATAAAACACTTGGAGTTGCAAAAAGTACTTTAAGTGTCTGGTTTTCGGAAAAGCAATGGTCGAAATCTGTTAGAGCACGCCTGAATAGTAAGTACTTGCCAATAAGTACCGCACGTATTGCGCTTATGAATCGGTCAAGAAAATTGGAAAAGATAAAAAGATATAAACGGTACTTAAAAGAAGCTGAAATAATGTATGAAAGGTTGAAAAACAACCCATTGTTTGTGTCTGGTGTTTCTATTTACTGGGGCGAAGGAGAGAAAGTCGATACGGGGAGAGTGTCTGTTATAAATACAGATGTTGGAATGCTACAGGTAATGATCAACTTTTATCGAAAAATACTACAGATTCCGGAACACAAGATACGTGCAGGTTTGTTTATTTATAGGGACTTAGATCCAACAAGCCTTTTAAAATATTGGTCTAGAAAGATTAAATTATCTAAAAATCAGTTTATCAAATCCCAAATACTTCCTGGTAAAATCAAGTCTCGAAGAAAGAGATCACCTTGCGGAATGTGCAATATCTATGTGTCTAGTACAGAACTGAAGGTGAAAATGATGCACTGGATTAAGTTATTGGCATCTGAACATGCTGTTTCGATTTGATAGATTTAAAAATTGCGGGATTAGTTGATCGGCTCAACAACTCCCTTCCAAGGAGTAGAAACGGGTTCGACTCCCGTATCCCGCTCCATACCGGGCTTCCTGTGAATCTCCCCCAATTTTAGCCTTAAAATCAACCTTTTTTTAAGTTCGAGCCGCACTTTTAACGAGTTTCACGGTAGCTTTAAACTCCTTAATACTACACATTGGAATCGAACTTCTAAATAGTAACGAGTCTGTTACTAAAAATGAACTTTTACTTATGAGTTTTTATTCCAGATTTTTTCTTTTTCAAAGTGGGAAAAGCAATAATGTCTCTTATCGAACTTGTGCCAGTCATGATCATTGCCATTCTGTCAATTCCTAGTCCCAAACCGCCTGTCGGGGGCATACCGTACTCCATAGCAACAAGAAAGTCCTCGTCCAACGGATGAGTTTCTTCGTCCCCACCTTCCTTAGCTTTTACCTCTTCTTCAAAAAAATGTCTTTGTAAATCTGGATCATTAAGTTCTGTGTAGGCATTTCCTACTTCACTCCCCGCGATGTAAGGTTCGAACCTTTCAATCAAATCGCTATTTTTTCTGTGTAGTTTACAAAGAGAGGTTGTTTCCTTAGGAAAATCAATTATAAATGTGGGTTGAATCAGGTGTTTTTCTACTTCTTCAAACAATGAGGCTATGGAAAGGCCGCGATTGTATTTGTCTCCTCTTTTACCCACTTCAAGCCTGCGTTTTTTGAGTTCTTGTATAAGCTGTTTATCGTCTAATTTATCTACATCAATCCTTAAATATTTTTTAATAGCCTCTTTCATTGTAACTCTCTTCCATGGTGTTTTTAGGTTTATTTTATGGCCTTCGTATACTACTTTGGTTGTCCCCAGAACTTTTAAGGCCACTTTTGAATAAATTTCTTCAGTCAGTTTCATCATATCGTTGTAGTCGGCATAAGCCCAGTAGCACTCCATCATTGTAAATTCCGGATTATGTGTGGCGTCAATTCCCTCGTTCCTGAAATCATGATCAATTTCAAACACCTTCTCAAATCCCCCAACAATGAGTCTTTTGAGATAAAGTTCGTCTGAGATCTTGAGATAAAAATCTTGCTTTAGGGCGTTGTAATAAGTAGTAAAAGGTCGTGCATTGGCCCCGCCGTAAATTGGTTGGAGTGTAGGCGTTTCTATTTCTATGAACCCCCTTTTCTCTAAAAGATTTCGCACCTCTGATACGATTTTTGAGCGAAGCTCTATTATCCTTTTGGATTCTGGATTCATAATGAAATCAACGTAGCGTTTTCGATATCTTTCTTCTACGTCTTTAAAGCCGTACCAGGTGGACGGCAATGGCCGAAGGGCTTTTGAAAGCAGTTTAAAAGTCTTTACACGGACTGTAACCTCTCCGGCTTCAGTTTTGAAAACTTGACCTTTGGATTCAATTGAATCTCCTATATCAAGATTTTCCAAGACTGCTTTTTGATTTTTCTTGAATTCTTTTTTACTGAAGAAAAGTTGTATTCTACCCGACTCATCCTCTAAATCAACAAAATTTATTGCCCCATGACTTCTTATGCCTTTAACTCTTCCTGCCACAGAAACACTTTGACCCATTTTGTTGATGGCTTGCTGGACAGTATGTTTTCTACTGGACACTTGTGGATAAGGATCTATCCCTAAACTACGAAGCTCTTCTAATTTCTCTCTCCTGCTTTTAATTAATTTCTCAATTCTCTTTGCCATATAGACTATCAGCCCTTTCTGGGTTTCATCGTTGGAAAAGTAATTACCTCACGTATATGTTCGGCATTGGTTAGGATCATGGCCCAGCGGTCTATTGATATACCTATGCCACCCATTGGGGGCATACCATACTCCATGGCAATTATGAAATCGTCGTCTGTCTGCATTGCCTCTTCGTCGCCCTCCATTCTTCTTTTTAGCTCCGCCTCAAAGTTTTCTCTTTGTTTTCTTGGATCATTAAGTTCAGTATAGCAATTCATCACTTCCATCCCCACAACAACGCACTCAAATCTCTCTACCAGCCCCTTCTTGGTTCTGTGTTTTTTCGTTAATGGACTCGTTGACTCCGGATAATCTATCACAAAAGTAGGATTGATTAATCGGGGCTCTACATATTTCCCAAAAAGCTCAACTAGAATATAGCCTCTGTCTGTTTCTTCTATTTCTTCTTTTTTTGCTAATTCAAAAAGTTCTTTATCAGAAATTGTTTCCGGATCAATCCCTAAATACTCTCTTAAACCATCATAAATAGAAAGCCGCCTCCAAGGGGTTGAGAGATCTATCTGCATACCACCAAATTCAACTTTAGTTGCCCCTAAAAGTTTCTGAACGATATCGGACATTAAAGTTTCTGACATATCCATCATCCATTTATAATCAGTATAGGCTTTATAAAGCTCAACTTGCGTAAATTCAGGGTTGTGAGTACTGTCCATTCCTTCGTTTCTAAAATCCCTGGAAAATTCAAAGACACCTTCAAAACCACCCGTGAGCATTCTTTTAAGGTAGAGCTCGTTTGAGATCCTCAAATATAGATCTATACCTAAAGCATTATGGTGCGTGACAAAAGGTTTAGCACTGGCACCTCCGTAAGTTGTGTCTAGCACTGGTGTCTCAACCTCCCAACAATCCAGATCCAAAAACCTCTGCCTCATAAACTGAACCATTTTGGACCTAAATTTAAATCTCTCCCGAACCTCCTTATTCATCATCAAGTCAAGGTACCTTTGCCTGGATCTTGTCTCTGTGTCTGTAATGCCTCCCCATTTGGCGGGAGGAGGGAGAAGAGCCTTTGCTAGCATATTAAATTCTTCAACATCAATTGTTACCTCGCCCATCCTTGTTTTAAAAACCCGGCCAGAGACTCCTACAAAATCACTTACTCCAAAACCACTTTCAAAAACCGCAAACATATCATTTCCTACACCATTGGTAGTTATAGTGGCCTGGATTTTTCCACTCTCGTCCTCTAGATCAAAAAACACTCTTTTCCCATGTGTTCTTACCCCCGTCATTCGGCCAACCACGCTAACACTTCTATCATCATGTTCTGAATAATTCTGAACAATTTCAGCATTAAAATGAGTTCTGGTAGGGATTTCGCCAGGATACGGGTCTATACCTATATTTTCCAGTAATTGGGCCTGCTTTAGTCTTTCTTCTCTTAGTAGGTTTAATCGTTCAGTCATTTTATTTATTAATAGTTAACAACTATACCAAATCTGACGATTTTAGTCATATAGAGTGTAAAAACTCTTGGTACATTTTAGTCAAAACCACCAAACTATCTGACTCTATATACTCATTGGGTTTATGTTCGTTGCCCCCGTCAGCCCCCCAAGTAATTATTGGAATTTTTAGAGTAGCTAAAACATTGTCATCACCTACTGACTTACGTGTGTATAGCTTTATTTTCCGACCAGTATATTTTCTTATTACTCCTACGATTTCCTCCTGATAAGGGAACTTATCAAATTTATATCCTTCTAAATAAGGGGTCTTCCTGGGTTTAACTTTAACTTCTTCTTTAGTCAAACTTCTTAAAATGGCTAGAACATTTTTAACTGAATCTTCGTGGTCAAGCAAAACTTCTACTTCAGCTTTTGCCTCTCCACAAACACTCATTCCAACCGATTCTCCCTCTACTTTCCTTAGTTGAGCTACGCTAGTATGAGACTTAAACATTTTTTCTCTTTTCGAATAAAGCACACTACCAAAATTGACGAGTTTTTCAATAGCATCAACAGCATTTCTATACCTGATAATGTGTTCTGGTTTACCGACAAAATTTATTTCATACAGGCTTCTTCCCGTTCTTCCTGTGGCTAAACTATTTAGTCCATTCCCTAAGTTTGGCTCTGCAGAGATAACTAACACCACATCCTTAAAGAAATCGCTTTTCTTTTGTACGGCTTTCCAGGCTCCTTCTGAGATATTTTCTTCGTCAACTGCCAAAAAAATTTTTACATAGGTATTGGTGTTTTTAGTAGCTTCCAAAAAAGCTGCTATTCCACCTTTCATATCACTAGCACCAAGGCCATATAACTTTCCGTCTTTTTTTGTCAATTTGAAAGGGTTAGTTTCCCATTCACTTTTCTTAGAGAGGGGCACAGTGTCTAAATGACCGTAAAACATCACTGCCTTTTTTCCTTGCCCTTTGGTTGCTAATATATTAAACCTACGCCGAGAAATATTTTGGGTTAAAACCTCAAAACCAGCTTTCTTCAAATACAACAGCAGAAACATACCAATTTCTTGTTCATTAGGATACTCGGACCTAATTCCGACTAGTTTGGAAGTGAGTTTTAATAATCCACTTTTTGTCATCTGTTTTCTTCTATAAATTTTGCCAAACTCTGCCTGTTAATATAAGCCGGAAAAAGATCGTTATATGGTGTGCTTCTTTTAGCCCCTGCGATAGGAACGTGTTGCGGCAAAAACCCTGGTACCACTCGCTCAATACCCATAGTCAGCGAGTACTCATGAGAAAATGATCTTCCCAAACTTCTCACAGCTTTTAATACCCCAGGGGCATTGCCGTTACATTCACCGAATACCAAATCAATTTGTCCATCCAAAAGCTGTTTCTCAGCACTTTTTTTGTAGAGCTCGAACATAAGCTCTGAAGCCACTGCAGTATACAAGCCTCTACCTTGATGTTCTTCTCGAGTCGCAGCTTCAGTTATTTCTGCCATTCTTAGTTGAACTCCATCCTCAAAGGTTAGGAGTACAGTTTCTGCAATCCCCGCACTTACTATTTGTCCATTGAGTGAAGCAACCGCAAGAATATTATTTTCCTTTCTGAGAATATCTAAAACATCTTCAGAATTCCACCCAAATCTTTTATATAATGACGTCATTTCGCTCCAGACTTGCTCGTCGTTTACTCTTTCCCCAAAATCTGAAATTCCAAGTTGGTAGCCCTGCTCAAGAGTCCTAGCTCTAATTTGTTTAAAACTGGCAGTATCCCTGCGCATAGCATGTTGCACATTTGTTATCGATTGTCTAAGCTCTTCTGGATTAGGTTGTCGTTTTGGGCAATTAAAACCCAGATAGAGTAGCGAAGTTTCTTGAAGCTCATCTTGACTGCCAGAAAGGGGTATAACTGCCTCACCAAAGCCTTGTAGTGTGTCAGAAGATTTTAAAAGAAGATTATTTTCTATGAGTATTCGTACACTTGCCCTGTCTAATTTTTCATCTTTTAGGCACGCTTGCCTTAAATCCTGCAATACTGTTAGTATTTCACTTAGACGTCTAGTGTCAGTTATAACTCCTCGAGTATCTATTCCTTTTATCCTATTAAAAGAAGACTCTTTTGGAGGCCACGTTGGGCCAATTGAGTCTGTATCCGCTTCTGGAACACAGTTATCTGGCTGTTCTGATATTTCTTTCGACATGTTACTTTTTCTACCTGGACAGGAAATGACATATCTTTTTTATGACGTATCCACCGTCAAAACCGTTCGCATATTATAATCGTTCATAACAACCGAAATCAAGCCACTGGTATTTTTTAACGCTTTTAGGTAATTTATATGTTCTTTTTGAATTTCCTCACCTTTAGCTATAAGGGGGATCCCTGGCGGGTAAGGGACGATATCCTCAGCACAGATTTTTCCTGCCGCATCTTCTAGTCCCGCTGCTTTAAGTTTATTCTTAGATATTTCATACGAAGGGACACTCTTTATAATCTCTGTTGGGAATTCCGGGAAAGATGGTTTTTCGCTCTTTTTTTTGTTTTTTAAATCTTGCAAAGAATGCCTGAAACTTTTAACAGTTTCCTTAGCTTCAAACTTGTTATTTTGAAAGGTAGTTAAGAAAAGAATATTATTAGCCTCGTACTTTTCTACTATAACCCTGTATTCTTTTTCGAGATAATGGGCAATTTCATATCCAGTAAGTCCAGTTTGCTCTATATTAACTAATATTTTGGATTCGTCTAAAAATTCTATTTGATCATACTGTCGCTTGAGTTTGCTTGGGTTGACAACCTCAACACCAGGTAGGACATCTAACCCATTTCTCAATAAATCAGATACTTCTAGAAGATAATCAATTATCTCTCCGCCTTTGGTTTCCATTAGATATCTCGTTCCATCTAAAGAAGCAAGTAGGTGAAAGGAAGGGCTTGTGGTCAATAAAGATTTATAGCTATCCATCATGCTTTTGCTAGAAAGCCGATTTCCCTGCCAGTGAATCATGCCTGTCTGCTGTAAGCCCGAACCTTGTTTATGGGTGCTCTGAACGCAAATGTCAGCGCCAGACTCCATTGCACTAGGAGGAAGCTTTTTGGAAAAAGGAAAGTGCGCCCCCCAGGCCTCATCCACAAAAATAATTAGATCAGGATTTGCTTTCCTGGCTTCCTGTACTAATCCCGATAAATTAATTGATAGCCCTTCGTAAGTTGGATTGGTAATCAATAAGACATTAGTTCGGGGATTCTCTCGTAGTCCATCTAAGATTTCCTTAGTTGTATTGGGAATAAATATTTGCAACTTGTTGTCATAATGCGGTTGAAGATAAGTAGCATCAATTTGAAAATCTTCAATGGCAACACTTATTGATTTGTGCACATTTCTTTGAAGTAGCATATTTACGCCCCCAAGCTGGTGTTTTAAGGCTCTAAGAACCATAAAATTGCTTCCGCTTGATCCATTTACTGAAAAAAGGGTATGATCTGAACCGTATGCTGCTGCTGCCTTTTGATATGCTTCTTTAAAAATCCCGGTATTCAACGAGGGGTTGCCTAACCCGTGATATGAAATAGAAATATCGTTATCATATATTCCCCGTGCTTTAGGCACAGCCGGGTGGATTGACGGAGTGCACCATCTGATTATCCCATCTATCTTGTTATTTATGGTTGATAACAGGGGAAGATCTTTTTCGTATGCTCTTCTGTACCTTTTTTTTGTTTGCATAAAAAAAGGCGGGTTTTAACCCGCCAAAGCTAAAGCCACAAAGGGCTTTGATGCCTTTTTAATTTTCTTGACGAAACTCTTTTTCATAATGTAAATGGTATTATATTATCAGAAATGAGAAGTTTCAACAAAAACGGTAAGAAAAAGGAAGGAAAGAACTTGCTCTTTCTGAAAAATACCGGTTATAATTGCTTATGCAAATGCGAAGCTGGATATGTCAAGGTGTTCTTTTAAGGCTGAAAGTTCTAAACTTAACTCTGGCGTGATATACTTTGATAGGTTCGAGCTAAGTACGCTTTCCAGCTCAAGACTAATTAATTTATGGTGGCTGTAGCTCAGTTGGCAGAGCGCCGCTTTGTGGAAGCGGAAGTCGCGAGTTCAAGTCTCGTCAGCCACCCATTAAGCTGGAGATAGAACAAAGCCCTTTTGGGAGACTAGGTAAAGAACCAGAGCCAGGATTGAGACGATGGCCAGGAGAAAAAGGGATGACCAGGTAGTGGATTTGGGCAGAATGACGTTAAAAGGATAATAGTCAGAGATTTTGGTCTTCATGTTCCTGATTGATTTTCTTGTCAGAAAGTACGCGAAGTAAAAAAAGGGCAGTGACAAAACGACTAATGCCAGCCAGGAGTTGTTTTGAAAGAAAATAACAATTGAATTTGTTAATTGCATGATCTTATTTATTTCATTATAGTTTAATAGTGAAAATTAAAAAATACTACTATTACTTCCTCCATCTCATGTTTATTGTTGGTCTTTTTTATGCTTTTGGCAATTTTATAACCACTTCAAGAAAGTTTGATTTTGGCCAAAGAAGGCTTTGGGCATATGAATCCTGGATCATTTTTTCCTTTTATGGTCTGTTTCTTTTTTTAACCCTTCTGGAAAAAGAATTTAAGATAGGCAAGATCAAAAGGCCGCATTTGCATCTGGCTGAATTTAAAAAGCTTCTTCTCGTAAATTTGATTCTACTTGTGTTCCCCTGGGGGCTTTTCTTACTGTTTGCGCCCGCTTCAATGCTTGAGCTTTTAAAGTTAAATTCCGTCTATTGGCGGATACTTGGAGGTATGAGTTTGGTGGGAGCCCTGATTTACTACTTCCCGTATCGGTTTTACGCCAAAAGGCTTTCTTACTACATTATTGCTTTTGGGGCCCTGGACAATTTTTTGGCGGGTGCCATAGTAACGGCGCTTTTTGTAAGTAAACGGGTTGGTTTGGTTGCCTGGAGCGCGACTCCCCTTTTGTTCTACTTTGCCTATTTTTTTAAAGAACAAGCAGAAAAATACAAACACTTGGCAAAAAAGTGATATAATACTGGCATGACGGAAGATCCATTTTTTGATTTACACAGAAAAGCTGTTAGTGAAGAGAACCAGGTTCAGTTTGATAAAAGCAAACTTTCCCCGGCAGCAAGGAAAGCATTCGAAAAATTAGAAGCTATTCGTGCCCAAACGAGCATACACCACCCGACAGTGCCTCGGCCTAAGGGAACTACTTCCGAGAAATAGTGTAACTGGCCGGGTGATATAAGAAAGCTGCGGGGGCGTCTTCGAGAAGAAATCTTTGAAAATCCAGATAGATTTCGCGGCGTTTTTCGGTGTTTAACTCAAGTCTGCCATCCTCAAGTAATTTGTCTATCCGAGGGCTGGTGTAGCGGCTGATATTTGTCGCCGTTTGTGTTGAATGCCAAAGCGCGTATTGGTCAGGATCGACGGGAATATCATAAATTGCCAAAAATGCATCATAATCCTCAGGAAGTGAAGACGTAACCTGGACAGAGGTGGTAACACCCACTTCCCTCCAGAAATTGGCTATTTTTTCAGCTGTGGAGAGAAGGACTGGTGTTGTGATGAGCCTTACTTCAACCTCATTTTCTATCAAATCTTTGGCCCTTTCGGGATCGTAGTCATAGGGTTTAATTTGCGGGTTATAAGCCCAGGAAAGGGGGCTTAGTGGTCCTAATGCCCGCTCCCACCCCAAACTATCCTTATCGATTGCGTAGGACAGAGCCTGGCGCAGGGCTTTGTCTGCTAAAGTATTACCCTGGGTGTTGAAAAAAACGGCCACGTACCTGCCGTAGTTTGTTTGCTCCTCGACATTAACCAAAGTCCAGCTGCCAAACGGCTCTTTGTCAATCAGGTCCCAAATTTCATCGACTTGCCCCAATTTGAAAGCAAGTTTGGTTCTTTCCTCAGTTGGGTAAAACTTAACTATTTTTTTGTCACCGTTTTTGTTTTGGATGATTAGTTTTTCAACGAAACTTCCGGCGAGGGAAAGTTTGGTTACTTTCCACTCTCCCGTCCCAAGCAAACCCTTTTTGAATACGGCCCTGGATACTACGGTGGGAAAAGGAGCAAAAGGAGAATCAAGTTTAAAAACAAGTGTCATTTCATCCGGTCGCTCAATGGCAACGTCTTCAAAATTGTAGTTAATGGTGGTTGCCGTTACGGCTTTCCCATCCTGCCAGACTTTGTTGTCCGCAAGGTGAAAAGTCCAAGTTTTGCCATCGTCTGCCTCACCCCAGCTTTCGGCAAGTGCGGGGATTGCGTTACCTTCAGCGTTTATTTCGGTTAGCCCGTTGCTAACATAGCCAACCACGTTTTGGGGAAGTTTGTCGACCAAATATCTTCCGGTAAGACCAATTTTTTGAACATTTTTAGCGAGTATTAGTGGTGAAACAAATCTTAAAAAAATGAAAAAAAGAAAACCTAGGCCAATACTGGCCAGAATAATTCCTTTGAAACGAGAAATAAAAGCCAGCGTGAGCTTAAAGATATAGCGGATTTGTTTCATAGCAAAGCTGTTATTCATACAAACAGTCTTAAGGCTGAGACGAGGACAAATAGCCCACCTACTACGAAAGTGAGCTTAAAGAT
>MGGO01000018.1:0-340 GCA_001792465.1 Candidatus Woesebacteria bacterium RIFCSPHIGHO2_01_FULL_44_10 | reverse complement strand
TGCTTTAAGTTTTTCTAAAGGTTCGATAAAATATTTTTTTCTTTCTACGTCTGTAGTGTTTTCGTTAATCGGGGCAAGTTTGTATTTTCCCTGTTTTTTCCTATATTGACTTCCGAACTGCTGTGGCAAGCCGATACTTAACATTAACCTATCAAGAGCAATGGCATATAAATTTTTGCCCGAAGGCTCACCAAGATGATTGCTGACGGCTGCAAGCGCAACCGCCAAGACATACGACTTGAAATTTGAACCATGATGAAAGATATTAGCTGCTCGGTAAAAATCATCGGCAGTTTTTATTTTTCTACCCTTTAGAAGTTCTAGAATTTCTTTAAAGGCT
>MGGO01000017.1:28614-35725 GCA_001792465.1 Candidatus Woesebacteria bacterium RIFCSPHIGHO2_01_FULL_44_10 | reverse complement strand
CTAAAAATCCAGTAGCCTTTGGCCGCCATTTTGAGCAAATAAGGACCGTGAGTAAAAAGCCTCGTCTTGGACTTCCCATATCGCCGAGGATAATACCTCATTGGAATCTCACCAAACTTGAGTCCCATCTTAGCCGCACCATATAAAAGTTCAAAATCCCCAAAAGGATCATTAAATCCCAAAAAACCCCACTGGTCATAAAGCCTATCGTAATCTCTTTTTGTTATCGCTTTGATTCCGCTTAAAACATCGGTAATCCTTTGCCCCAAAAAGAACGAAAACCATTTGGCAAAAAAAATGTTCCCGAGTTTGTTCAGAAAAGGCATTGCTTGTTTATCCAGTGGATAAACAAACCGACTACCCTCGATAAATTCAAACCTACCTCCAGCCATCGCGTCATAAAAATATTTCAAATCCCCAGGGTCTGAAGTGCCATCACCTTCATAAAGAATGATTATGTCACTTTTCGCTTTTTTAAAACCTACCCTAATCGCATCACCCTGGCCCTTACCCGGCTGACTAACAACTCTCACATTTTTTCTGGGGTACTTTTTCATTACCCTTTTTATCTCTTCTCTCGTTCCATCAGTGGAATGGCCCTCAACAAAAAGAATTTCTTGTTGGCGACAGACAATGGGTAAGGATTTAACAATTGGTTCAATATTAGCTTTTTCGTTTCTTACCGTAATGCAAACCGTTAAGCTCTCGAGGCCTTTTTTAACAGCCAAACTTGGCTCAAGACGAGCAATGAGATATTGGTCTAGCTTAAAAAAATCAAACAAAGGCAATACAACTCCCATTTGATTTATTAACTTCCCCAAACCAAACAGTTCTAGGGGGAAAAGATTTTTTCTAAAAATTCTGGTTACCTCAAAACCAGCGGCTTTCAAGTAAGCTGATACATCGTTAACCGAAAGCCAATTATGTATCCCCTCTTTTTTCTTCAACCCCAAACGCTCGGCAACGTTAAGTGCCCCCTGCCACAAATGATTGTGCTGATAAACAAGAATCCTTGAAGAAGGTTTAACAATCGAATGGAGAGACAGTAATAATTTCATTATATCGGTAGACTTCCCCAGAACTCCGTTGAGAAAAATATAATCATACTTGGCATTTTTTGGAAAGCTGTCTGCACTACTGTTCAAAGTTAAAATTTTTCCTTTTGAAGGTATCAGGAACTTCAACGTTTTTTTGAGTAAACCATGATAGAAACCGTAGTGCAGCATAATCAAACACAAAATACTATAATTACCATATTATGGCAAGAGACAATGAAAGCGCTCTCCTGAGAGATAAAGAAATTATTCAGAAAAAGAAGTTTTTAAATAGCATTTACTTTGACTTTTATGAACAACTGAGACCAAATAATATTCCGGAAGGAAAAGTCGTAGAGCTTGGTTCTGGGGCCGGATTTATTAAGAAAGTTATTCCAAAAACCATAACTTCGGATGTAATAGGTGGCCCTGAAATTGACAAAGTATTTTTTGCTGAAAAAATGCCTTTTGGCAACAAAACTGTCGCCGCAATTTTAATGATTGACGTCTTTCATCACATCAAAAATGTTGAAAAAGCGCTTACTGAAATGCAAAGGTGCCTTAAGGTCGGCGGCAAAATTATAATGATCGAGCCATACAATTCCCTCTGGGGCGGTTTTATTTACAAATACATTCACCACGAACACTTTGACGCAAATTCCGAGTGGAAAGTAAAAGGTAAGGGAAGAATGAGTGATTCAAATGCCGCCCTTCCCTGGATTGTGTTTGAAAGAGATCGAAAAATCTTTGAGACAAAATTTCCAGAATTAAAGATTTTAAAAATAGAACCCCATACGCCATTTTTGTATCTATTGAGCGGTGGGCTTACTAACTACCAATTTATTCCCACTTTCCTATATCCCCTGGCAAGAAATCTTGAAAAATTACTTTCTTCGTTTAATCATTGGTTGGGGATGTTTGTTACCGTTGAATTACAAAAATCACGTGGCTAAAGGGTTTGTTTTTCTCAGCCAAAATAACCTCACAACCGAGATTATACTTGGCAAAAAGTTTTTTCCAATCCGCTATCTTTCGAAAATAAATATCAGATTCGTAAAACTTTTTATCAAATAGAAAAGGTACAACAAAATGATCGGTGAACCAACTTACTAAATATTTAAAAGTCGGTTTTACATTAACTTCCACAATGATCAATTTACCCCTTTTAGCTAGTGCCCTAGCACAACGGGCAATAACTTTTTCTTGATCTTTAAACGATAAAAGATGATGGAGCAAATGAAAAAGGATTATGCAATCGGCCTTGGGGATTGCAACTTTAGTAGCGTCCCCTTTCTTAAAACTCACATTAGTCAATCTTCTGTCTGCCTGAGAAACGCGCTCTTTGTTGAGCTCAATTCCTACAATTTTTCTTTGTTTTGACGAAAGTGCGAGGAAATTAGTAAAAATACCTTCCCCACAACCCAAATCAACAATTGTTCCTTTAGAAGGAACTAATTTTTCAGTCTCGATGTAGGGCGCATCCCAAAATCTGATTCTGCTAAACCACCGCTTCCAACCCACCGTGGTATACAAACTTATGGTTTTATCAATCAAGTCTTTTCTCACAAGACTATTTTAAATTATGCTACCATGAATTACCATGACACCCTTGGGCCACACTGGGATTAGCTTACTTGTTGGAATCGGCTTGACTAAGATTGTCCCCGCCGTTGACTCCTCGATTATTTTGACCGCGACTGTCGTTGGAGGCAATGCTCTGGACCTTGACTTTTTGTATCGTTTTTATCAAAAAGGGACCAAAGTCTTTGACGGCACCATCGGCCAACACAGATTTTTCCCATCCCACACCCCGCTAACAATTTTGATTATCGGTAGTCTAGTAGCACTAATAAACTTCCCCTGGGCCGCCTTTTTTTGCCACAGGGGCCATGCTCCATCTTTTTTTAGATACTCTCTTTTTTCCAGAAGGTATTAACTTTCTTTTTCCTTTCAACCGAAAAATGGCTCACCTTTTAACTATCAAAACTCACCCTTTTTGGGCGCCCCAACCCATCTCCCAAATTGACGGCTGGTGGAAAAACTATCTCAAGTCCCCAATCTTCTGGCTCGCTGAAGTCCTCCCCACAATAACCGCCCTTGTGTTACTTTCATGGTCATTGAAAATCTATTTTCTCTCTCATTAATAACTTCATTAACTCAACAACTTTTTCTTGAGTATCAGAATCAACTGAATCTGCTCTTTGGATACCACTTTTTCGTAAACCAGCTAACACCTCTTTTTTTTCTTCTTCGGTAAGTGTTACTTTTTTAGGAAGTATGAAATTTTCTAGGTGCTCTTGATAGTAACAAATTAGCCCAGCTGCTGCCTCCGCAGGAGTCTTAACACCCGAAAGCAGGACAGGCCAGGTAATAGATCTGGGTGGTTCTTTACCTGCATGAGAAATCACCGCATGACCTACCCACCCTTGAATCTCTGGAGCCCAACTGAATACCAGTCCGAAATCTAATCCTTTATATCCTTCAAATTCTACAGCAAAATAGCTAGGTTCATCAGTTCTTTTAAGTTCCAGGGTTGATGAAAAAGAAAGCCCCTGTAGAGCTATATAGGGTACTTGATAATTACTCACTTCACTTTCCTTCGGCCCGCCACGACTGATTCTCCATTCTCTATTTTTTTTAGCCATACCTTTCAAGCTAAGAAAGTCCTGGAATGGATTCTCTCTGTTTCTAAGTCTGGACAAGCAAACTTCCATAAGTTCTAGACGCCGTGGGGCTCTTTCCTCCTCATTCCAACTACGTATCATTTTCAAAACCATACTTGAGTAAGTTGCTTCTAGAAGATGAGTTAGTTCTCCAGCACCGACTTTATCAGAAAGCTCCCTTTCTAGGATTTCATTCCAAAAATCAATTTCATAACCCAGAGATTCTCTATTAATAGTAGCAATCGTGAGTACTGCTTCTTTTATACTGTCGGGAATAAGCTGCCGATCGGCTGCTTTGTCAAGAAATTGAAGATGGCCAAAACAAGGAGAGTCTGGATTCTGCGGATCAACAACTCGTGTCGACGGACAGTCGTGCAGCTTAATGTCTTGAATGTTCTTTTCTGTTGCACTGAAAAACGGCTCTCCTACATAAGTTTTTGTTTCTTCGTCGTAACGTCCCTTTTGCATTACTCTCCATGCTTGCATTATGTCGACTTCATCAATCGGAATGTTCTTCATGAACTGTTTATCAGTTTCCGCTTCTAGACGCATTTCCCCAAGTCTTGTTACAACAAAAAAGGCCAACACCCCCCAAGCAATTTGCATTGCCTCCTCTTCTGTTTCACCTTTCTGTAAAAACTCTTTCTGAATACGGTGCCAATTATCATATAAATACCTCATCTCTAACTCGCCAAAGACAGGTGAATCATCTAATAGACGTTCAGTCTCCCAGTACATTTTTTCGGCTCTGGGACTAGCAAAATTTGACGGATCAGGTTCAGGATATCTTCTTCTCTCTTCAGGCATCGGGATGATTATACCAGAGCCTCTAAACACCTTCAATAAAAACTTCCCTCTATAATCACTTTGTGTTACCATTGTGGCTGGTATGAGTAAGCCAAGTATCACTATTGCCATTCCGGCCTATAACGAGGAAGAAAATATTGAGTGGGTAGTTAAAGATGCCCTCAAAAGTCTCCCTAAATATTTTAAGGATTTTGAAATAGTTGTGGTTGACGATGGTTCAACAGATAAAACCGGTGAGATTGTCGACCGATTGGTCAAGAACAAGAAAAATCTTCGCGTTGTTCATCAGAAAAACGACGGCTATAGCCAAGCCATGTGGGCAGGCATTAAAGCTGCCACCAAAGAATACGTCGCCTATATGCCGGCCGACGGGCAGTTTTTAATTGAGGATATGCGGCACTGTTTTGAGGCTACGAACGGGGCAGACTTGATCCTCGGCTATCGAGGAGGGCGCCCGGACTACAACACTAAACGCATGATTTTTTCCTATGGTTATTTAACACTTCTAACCATTCTCTTTGACATCAAGTACATGGATGTGGGCTGGGTCAATATTTGGAAAACCAAAAAAGTGCAAAAAATTAAACTTACCTGTGCCCAAGGCATTTTCATCCTCACCGAAATCTTGGTTCGCTTCCGAAAAAAGAACTATAAAATTGTTGAAGCTCCCTCCTATTACCGCATCCGCCGCGCCGGCGAAGTCAAAAACGCCAAATGGAGTGTGGTTGTCAAAACCCTAGTCAGTGCCCTCAAACTCTGGCTCGAAATGAAATTAAATGGTTGATACCTGTGTTATTCCTGCTGCCGGGAAGGGCTCAAGATGGGCGCCCGTTTCTGGCTATCTCCCCAAAGAAATGCTGCCTTTGATCGACAAGCCAGTCATTGAGTGGGTCATTCAGGATGCCACTGCTTCCGGGATTAAAAAAATAGTTATCGTTATCAACAAACAAAAAGAAACCATCAAAGACTATCTCTTAAACAATCAGAAATTAACCAAAAAGGCTAAATTTGAATTTGTTTACCAAAAAAAACCCTTGGGTGTGGCACACGCCATATATCTGTGCAAAGACGCCGTCGGACAAAAACCTTTTGGATTAATGATGCCCGACTTACCGGTTATCTCCAGAGTGCCGGCACCAAAGCAGCTCATAAAAAACTTTGACGGCCAGTCCAATTTAATTTCCCTTGATAAATTCCCCCGAACCGACCTTAAACTTTACGGAGAATGCCTTTTAAGAGCAAAAAATGATTGGCTTTTCGAAATAAGCCATTTTTGTCCAGAGAACAAAAAACCTCATCACCCTGGCAGTTTGCGAATGTCGGGCCAATTTATTTTTACACCCAAAATATTCTCAGCTATCAAGAAGCTATTAGACAACCCACCTACAAACGAGTTAACTGACCGAGATGCATTAAGAGAAGCCCTAAAGCAAGGTCAACCTTGCCTTGGAGTTCAAATTCAGGGCCACACCTACAACACCGGCACCCCAAAAGCTTATGTCCGCGCCAACACAGCTTTCTTCAAGAAATTTAAAATGAGCTAATGTGACTCCTTTTGCACTTCTTTTATCTAGTTGACCTGACTATTTGAAAATTTAATACTGATACTAGTAAATTTATCAAAGCCATTTAGAATTTTCTGAGGCTAATAAATTCACAGATACTGTGGAGAAATTAATTGTTTTCCAGCAAGAACTACAAGCTACCAAAGAACGTGTGAGGGATATCCCCGTAGCAATTATTACACCTCCTTCCCCTTTCTTAGCAGACGAAAGAGTTTTCCCCCTCTTGGGCCCTTTGAAAGTCGGGGCCGAATTGAGAAAAAACGGAAATCATGTCGAAGTGCTCGATTTGTCTGGATACTCAAACTATGAAGATTTGGTCGAGGATTACGTAAGAAACACGGGGATACAAGTTTTTGGTATTACAGCTACTACTCCCCACATTCCCAATGCCGTAATCATCAGAAATAAAATCAAAGAAGTCAATCCTAACGCTAAAGTAATATTGGGCGGGCCCCATGTAACCTTAGCTTATACCGCCCTACTTCAAGACCAGGAATTAGGCCAAGAAAGACGCGGGACTCATGTTTTTGAACAACTGGAGAGCCTTTTCGATAAACTCGTCGTTGGTGACGGAGAAATGGCTATTTTCTACGCCCTCGACCCACAAAATAACGAATCTATTATCGATGCCAGTTCGAGACAATCGTCACTTTTCATGCAAAGGGGAACCTTAGATGATTTCGCGTTTCCAGACAGAAACCTTGTAGACCTTGAGTCATATCGATATCATATCGACGGCCACCGGGCCGCCAGTCTAATTTCTCAGCTCGGCTGCCCTTTTGAATGTGGTTTTTGCGGTGGCAGAAATACCGATTTTTTAAGGATCGCGCGATCGAGAAATATAAGCAAGAGTGTCATCGTCGAAATCGAAGAAGTAATCCACATGTCTGAAAATTGGGAGGAGCCAATCAGAGGAATCATGTTTTATGACGATGAGTTAAATGTCTCAACCGGTGGACTGGAAACACTGTGCGGGGAACTTATAGATCTTCAGAAAAGATTAGGGATTGAAATGCGCTTCAGGGGATTCATTAAGGCAGAA
>MGGO01000017.1:10483-28566 GCA_001792465.1 Candidatus Woesebacteria bacterium RIFCSPHIGHO2_01_FULL_44_10 | reverse complement strand
GTTGTCTTGAGTGGTGTGGAATCCGGATCAGACGAGATATTAACCACAATAAGAAAGCATACTAGTCGTGAAATAAACAGTCGTTGTGTCTCTATCGCCCATTACGCTAATCTTAGCTTCAAAGCCCTTATGTCTATCGGCCACCCCGGTGAGACTCAAAAAACAGTAAAAGAATCAATCCAGTGGGCTCTTGAAAATTTAAAGCTAGGTGATGACATCGACTGGACAATAATTACTCAATACCCAGGTACTCCATACTTTGACGAATCTGTCTTTATACCTGAAAAAAACGCCTGGCTGTACACTGAGCCAAAAACCGGAAACAAACTCTGGAGTAGGCAGGTGAACTTTATTCGTGACGCCGAATATTACAAAGGGGTTCCTGGTGAATATACAGCCTATGTTTGGACAGACCATTTGTCCCCCGACGAATTAGTGCAACAAAGAGACCGTGCCGAAGAGATAACCAGAGGAGCACTTGGATTGCCTCCAATATCCCAGCTTGTAGCCGCCGCCCAACAATTTGAGCACTCGATGGGTCAGGGATTACCGCTCCACGTTCTTAGAACAACCAACGGCGCTTAGACTTTGTGTTTGCCTCCAAGCATGCGCTCGGAGCGCAGGAAGTGACCAGACATACTCTTCCAATCAAGAGGCTTTAATATTACCCTGAAAAGCTCACGATCGCTAACCTTTCTCAACTTTTGGGCCGCCGATCTTTTAGCAAGCAAGTCCGACAAATGACTGAGATTCCAAAACAAAGCGCGCCAGATCATGACCACTTCTCTGAACCGAAAACGAGCTAAGTAGTAAAAACTCAATATCAAAATAATAACCAGATGTGTTCCACCTATTAAAATTAGATCAAAGCCGCTTAGGTTTTTAAAAAGTGTGGCCAGGCGGTTTTTGAATGAGTGATAGTTAACTGCAATTTGGTTTAATCTTTTTGAAGTCATACCTACCTTGTGCAGAATTTGCGCTTCAGGATAATACAGAATTTTCCAGCCGGCCAACCAAACCCGCCAGCAAAAATCAGTCTCCTCCAAATAAGAAACGTACGCTTCGTCAAAAAGCCCGACTTTTTCAATTACTTCTCGCCGGACCAGCATACAGGCTCCTTTTGCCGAAAAGATTGGCATTTCTCGACTGTACTCCCGGGCGTCTCTCGCCAAGTAGCCATAATGCTGCAAGAAGCCGGTACGGGTTAAAAAGGATCCGACGCTATCCAAGTGGGTTGGTTTGTCCATAATCAGAATTTTAGGTTGAATGACACCTATTGACTCATCTTTTTCAATCCGGGCCACCAGTTTAGTCAAGAAGTCAGACTTAACTTTTGTATCGTTATTGAGAAGTAGCACGTATCTACCTTTGGCATTTTTAACTCCCTGATTGTTGGCGGCGGCAAATCCCAGGTTTTCTTTATTCCTGATAGTAGCGTGTTTTTGCGTACCATCTACAGAACCGTTGTCTACAATTATCAATTCCTGGTTGGGGTAATCAATCTTAGTCAGAGACCTCAAACAATCCTCAAAAACCTCCCCCCCGTTCCAATTGACAATGACAATAGATACCAAGGGTTTCATGTTTACTTAGCTTTTTTCCTAGCCACTAGATAGATAATATCACCAGTTGGGGCTGGTAAAGAAATAGCGGGCATCCAGGAGAAGTTCTTTCCGGTAAAACGAGTTAGCAAGTACGGGAAAGAAAACCACCTAATTTGCTGGCCCATCCACAACACTTTAAAACCGCTATTTTCAACCATGCGTTTAAAAGTTTTCGGAGTGAAATACCAAAGGTGGATTCGGATAAGCCAAGGCCAATGAGGGCCCAAAAGGCGCGAGAACCAACTTTTGATATTAATAGTGGACAAAACCAACACTCCATCTTTTTTAAGCAATTTGTGCATTTTATCAAGAACCCCAACTGGATCTACAAAATGCTCAAGCACGTCCCATGAAGTAATAACATCGTACGAATTTGGTTTATATCTGGCTGTTTCAAAAACCCCAGTTTTAACCTTCAACTCAAAGCGCTCCCTGGCAACTCTAGCAGCCCAGGAAGAGGGTTCAATCCCCCAAGTTTTCCATCCCAGTCTTCGAGCAACATTCAGAAATATCCCGGCGTTACATCCTATGTCAAGCATCTTTCCTGGAGGTTTAATAAATTTATGTATTCTGTCCAGACATTTTTCAAAAAGGTATTCCCTCTCCTTAAACTGCTCAAAATATATTTCATCCGTGCCTCCTTTATATGCAATGTTAAGTTCACTTTCCGAAAAGGTCGGCTCCTGGTAAATAAAGCCACAGTTGTCGCATTTCCAAATCTTCCCATGCCTGCCTCTTGCTCCAATTTCACCCGTACAAACCGCTTCACCGGGGGAAATCTTATTTCGAGGCATTCTTTTTTCTTTATAAAAAATGCTCTTTTTCTGGTTACCGCAGATAATACATAACCAGTTGTTATCTCTCATGGTGGCCATTATAGTATAATCAGGTCTGTGAATAAAGTTGACTTGTCTTTTGTTATCCCAGCCAAGGACGAAGAGGCTTCGGTTGAAAAACTATATAAGGAAATTGTTTCTGTTATTACAAAATTAAAAAAGACTTACGAGATAATTTTTATTGATGATGGTTCGACCGATAATACTTACGAAAGACTGGTCGGGCTTCAAAATAAAGATAAAAGTGTAAAAATAATTAAACACCGGGGAAACTGGGGGAAATCAACTGCGCTTCAGAACGGTTTTGATAAAGCAGGTGGGGAAATAATATTCACGCTAGATGCAGATTTACAAGATGACCCAAATGAAATCCCCAAATTCATCAAAAAAATCGAGGAGGGTCATGATTTAGTATCCGGTTGGAAAAAGAAAAGACACGACCCCTTAAGTAAATCTTTTCCGTCAAAAATTGGTAACTTTGCCACACGGCTGCTGACGGGTATAAAAATCCACGATTTAAATTGCGGCTTCAAAGCTTATCGCCGTGAGGTGGTCAAAAGCCTAAACCTCTACGGCGAACTTTATAAATACATCCCTGTCCTAGCAGAGAAGCAAAACTTCAAAGTTGCCGAAATTGTGGTCTCTCACCACAAAAGGAAATATGGTGTAAGCAAATTCGGCTGGGAGAGAAATATCAAAGGTTTCCTAGATATGTTAACTATCGTATTCTTGACCGGCTACTTAAAACGGCCGGCCCATTTTTTTGGTACTTGGGGACTAATCTCATTTGGAGCCGGTTTTATGATTGGATTATACATTACTTACTTACGAGTCACCACAGGAAGTATTCAGTACCGTCACCCCCTGCTTTTCCTGGGTATGCTTTTAATGATTATCGGGGTCCAACTTGTTACCACCGGGCTCATTGCCGAAATGATAATAGCTCTACATCCACGGGGTAATTCAAACAACCAATCGTAAACTTCGGCTCGCCCACCCCCATCGCCGTGAGCCAAATGTTGTATTCATGCACCTGCCCGTCAACTCGAAGAAAAAAATCTTCCTGTCCACTCCCATAACCTTCCTGTTTCCAGATAAGACAAGCTGGTGCTCCTTTACGCAGATAATCGGACAAAACCTTTTTATCTGTCTCTGTTTGAATATTGGCGACCGGATTTTCTATCACTCGCCAGGCTTTGGTCAAGTCAAAATCGCCAAACTCCCCAGGAATAACTTCCAGCTCTTTAATGACCGGCATGTCCCCGCCAACCGTTGATGCAATAGTTATCCTCAGATTCCGGCTAATTTTTTCAGCAAAGGTATAAACGACAGCTGTCAGCCCTTGGTTAATCTCCTTGACATCAAACCCTTCGATCTCATCCGGCAAATGATCTGCAGAGTTGGAATAAATAACTATCCCGGATATTGACTGGGGTTGGGCGAAAGTAATTTCTATCACCGGTTTGTTTTTCTCCGCCCACCACATTTGTCGGTTGGCAGACCAGTAGGTGTCAAAATCTCCGTCAAAGATACTCTCCCCCACCGTCTCTTCCCAAGAATCAGAAAAACTAATCCTATTTGCCCGCTTTTTCAAATCTCGATTAAGGCTGGCAAACGATAAATAGTCTGTCAGATCTTCGAGAACCGGTCCTGTCGGAAGCGAAAAATCTGTCAAGGTTGCCCTCGCGAGAAAAGTTTTTTGAGTCGGCAAGGCAATACCCACAGTTAAGGTAGAACCATCATAATAAAAGGCCAATACGTCGTCTGCCTTGACTCCACCACTTTTTATGAATTGGGTTAATTTTTGACCATCAACTAATTTAAAACTGTCATAATCAACAGCATACTCAGTCCCAAGTGCCGCCTCAGGGGGGTATTGGCCAACCCGAAAGAAATCTGCCATTTCATTTGTTATGGTTTGTGGGGAATCAAAAAAGATATATGATCCAGAAGGCAAACTTGGCAATTCCCTATGAAGTTGTTTATAAAAATCAGCTCTCTGGCGACTTATCACTGAATGCTTACCCAAAAAAATATTGCTCTGAACAACTCCAAACAACAAAATGACTAGACTGACAAATTTCCACCATTTGTATTTAGCAAAGCTTCCCCAAGCCAACAAAATCCCTGGAAAAACTAGAAATAAATAGCGATGACTAACGGGGAGCTTAAAACTCGTCCGCAACCAGTAGGGGAAATACATCGAAGCTACCCAAACAAGGGCAAATATCAAATTCTTACGCAAAGATTTATCTTTTGTTTTCAAAATTATTCCTGCCAAGAGAGCTGGGATAAGGAGAATTGGACCCAACATTTGAACAGTAGAGACAATTTTTGCCGGAGAAATTTCCTGCCCCACGCCGGTCGACGCCCTAGCAAAAATCAACAAAAACATCACGGCAGCCCCAACCGAGAAAGTCATTTTTTTGCGGACCGAAAGATTTTTAACAAAAAGCCAGAGATAGGCCAGAAACGGTAATAGATTGCCGGCCGAGCGAGCCGGTGAAATGACCAGAGAAATAATAAACAATAAAAACGCAAAAAACTGCTTACTCTTTAACAAAACCAGTGACCAGAGTAGAAAAATAAGTGAAGGGATGACAAAAACCGGACTGTGCGCTTCCAAAAATACGCCTGCGCCAATAAATGCTGTGGAAAAAATCAGAGTCAATAACAAGTTTTTGGTCAAGCGATAAAAAGCGATTGCAGCAATTAAAAGAAGAGTTAGCCCAACCAAATAATACGGCATGGGAGTGTACCCGAAAAGGTCATAGAGAGGCTTTAAGAGCGGGCAGATTGTATTGTACGGCCAAACTTCCTGACATTGCCCCAATCTTAGTTTATAAAACCAAGTGAAGTCGTCGTGCCAAAAATAAAAGCCCAAAGTCTTGTAGGTCGAAACTAGGACGGTTAAAACAATTGCTAAGTACGCCATATAATCTTTTTGATTAAGGCTCTACCATTTGGATCCGACAAAAATAAATAAATAATGTAATTTGTCAAAATGAAATTGGTAGGAAGTTCATACATTCCGGCCCAGTCTCGATATTTAAAACTTTTATAGATCCCAACCAAGAAACTCGGAATCAAAAGGTTAACCCAAATAACCCAAAGAACAATCTTGAATAAATCAAGCGGATTCCCAAAATCAATATAATTAAACTTTCTTTCTCCAATCACCGGCAAATAAGTAATGGTCACATCACGCCTCTGTCGCCAAAATTCGCGTTTCAAACCGGCACGAGAGTGATACATCCCAGCGTCTTCAACGTATGCGAATTTATCATACCCAAGTTCGGCTAACTGCAGTGGGATAGCAATATCAACGTAATTAAATTTTTCCGGATTAGTAATCACTTTGTCTAAAAATTCTTTACGCACAAAGCACATACCAATGGGTGGGGATTTATCCGTGTCTATCTCAACCACATCATATTTTTTACGCTTCTCAACCTTTACATCTTTGATTTGCGGAACCAAGTATGCCAACATCGGCCAAAGCTGAAGCTCATGGTAAGAAACAAAGCGGTTAAATGCGTTTTGTTTTTTGGCAGGTAAATAGCGAGTGAAACTGCCGGCAATTTCAGGGTCGTCCAAAAAGGGAAAAATCAAATCTTTGACAAAAGTTTTGGAAACAAATTCAGCATCCGAGTCGAGATAAAAGTAAAAGTCGCCGGTCATTTTTTGGTAACCCAAAATCTTACTTGGCTCACCTATTTTCCGGGCGAGTGGATCCGGGTTGGAAATAATACGAACCGGATAGCGTCGGGCAATTTCTAAGGTTTTGTCAGATGAACCGGCATCGACAACCAAGACTTCGATTTTACCCTTCGGATATTCTTGCTTACAAATTGATGCCAGACAATTTCCGATACACCACTCGCGGTTGTAAACAGGAATAATCACCGAAACCCTTGGCCAGTCACTTTTCTTTTTTATACTTTTCATTTTCCTTCAAAATAAACTTGGTAAATCTATTTTTGTAAAATTTGTCAAAAAGTAACGTATCTTCAACAGTACAATGACCACCAATTGGCCCCGGTATTGGCTTGAGAATCGGTCTAACAACATTGGAACGGAGTTTCCTATAACCCTGGTTGTAAATCTCATTGTGTCGGGTATAAACTTGGTCAAAGTTAAGTTTCAATTTTTGACTGACTTCACTCATCCATTTGCAAAAAATAATGTTCCATGCATAGTAGACTAAATCCAAAAGCTTGGCAACCTCTGAGTTTTCAGCCTTATCGTAAACTTCGACTTCAAGTCCTAACTCACGAAAATGTTTTTTGGCTAAATTTAGAGATTCGGCATTAACCGAACCAATTATTTTTGCAAAATGATTTTTAATCGACCGATAAAGATAAGGGTGAACACCAATCACGGGCGAATGGACGATAGGCAACTTTGTTATTTTATGAATTTTCCTGGTGGTTCCGGGAGTCACCGAACTATTTATGATGGTTAATTTAGGCTTCGTTTCCTTAATCGTTTTGACGACCACATCTACGAATTTATCGTTGTTTTTCTCCGGAATATTGACGTGCAGATAGTCAATTTGTTTTTCTACCAACTGGTCATAATCTAATTCACGAACAAGAATTTTATAGCCCGCTTCGCGGCAAATTCTGGCCATAGCCGAACCGATCTCACCGTAGCCCAAAATGCCCACGACCTGTTTTTTGTTTTTTTTCATTTATCAACAAAATAATATAATTTGAAATCGGTAACATTTTTCAAACAGGAATCGGTTGGCGACATGGTAACTTTGACAAACCTAGCTTCTTGGCCCACAAAAGGTTCGATAAGATAACCGTCTTTAGGCTGTTCTCCTAAAGTATAAAAAATTCTCCAGGTGTCAGGTAGATTCCCGGGCAATCTGTCCCAAACCGTGCGATCATATGAAATTTGAACGTAACCCAAGTCCATCGGTGCACAACTGCTCTGAGAATAGGTTATTTCCAATCGAGAAAGTTTTCGCGCTACCCCCAAATCAAAAGTCAAACTATCCGTCTCCTCTTGTACGCCAACCCCGGCCGCAATTTCTTCCTCCCAGTTTACTTTAAGATGTTCATCGTCATTTTTCCAAATAGCAAAAATAGTCACATCGTCAACTTTGATTTCATAAACCGGTTCGATAAAACGATCCAAGTACATATCGTAGTATGACCGCTGGGCTGTACCATCGTACACCAAAGTCATTGCATACTCACCTCTTCGCAAATAGCCGCTCCTGTTTTGATTATACAAATTTAAATCTGGCCGCAAAAAAATTCTGGGCAAATTGGGGATTAATTCATAAACATAAGCCACATCTGCACCCGGAGGGGTATTTTCATTAAGCCACAAGGCTCCCTGGCGATAAGGAGCACCAAAAGAAAAACCCCAATAAGGAACCTGCCTTTCTTTGGCTCCGGCCAAACCGCCAATTAACCGATTGAAGTAGACATTTTCGTTAGGATGAATTTTGGTTAAAGTCAAAATTAAGAAGACAAAAGGTAAAACCACCGCGCTCGCCACCACCAACCGTAGTTGCCTTGGGCATATAGCCAGAAGCCTTTCTGCGCCGAGACCGGCAAAAATAGCTAAAGCCGGAATGTACTCCATTAACTGTCGGACGCCGCCGTAAGTGGTTGTTCCAGGCCAAACCACGCGCCCGATTGGGACAACAAACCAGAGCAGAAAAAGAAAATAAAGACTGTTTTTCTTGGCAAAAAAAATTCCTAGAATTGCCAAAACCAAAATAATAATCGGTGTGGTATAAAAAATCCACTGTAAAGGATAAATATTGAATCCCTCCTGAGCTCCCGTCCCAATTTTTTTATAAAAACCAAATACCTGTGGCACACGTTCAATAATATCCGGCCACAAATACGGCCAGGAGCCGATAAAAATCGTTAAGCCAATCACCACGGCTGCAAAACCGGAAACAATAAACCATCTTTTGGCAAAAAGTTTCGGCGAGGAAGCGATTAACCACGGTAGAATTACCAGCGGGGCAAAAAGTACGTTAAATTTAGTCCCCAGAGCAAGGCCGAAAAACACCCCCGAAGCCAGTATCCACCGCCAATTTTTCGTCGTTGCTCCTTTCCATACTGAAAACAGCAAAAATGACCAATAAACAGTTTCCGGAATATCTTTCTCAGTATTGAAATGGCTTTCAGACCAAAAAAGAGGGTATAAAGCAAGAGACAGTGTAGCAACAAAACCAGCAAAGCTCCCATAAACTTGTTCCATCCAATAAAAAACAAGGCCAACCAAAGCCGCCGCAAGTAAAATTCCGTAGATGCGATAAGAGTCAACGTCATTTACTAACCGCAGCTCACCAAAAAGAATTCTGTTAAAAACCGAGGATAAAATATCGGATAAAGGCGGGTGGCCACCATCTTCATTCTGATAATAGCTCATCGGCGTTGTCGGGTGTTCATACATGCTTCTTGAACTGACTTCACTTTTAGGCCGATCCGCGTCCAGCAACAAATTATTTGGATCTTGCAAATACCACCCTTTATCTCCATCCGGCCCTGGCCATCCTTCAAAAAAAGGTGGGCGGTTGGAGAAATCTTTTTTCCCTGTTAAAAAATAATTCAAATATGCTTGGCCACGGGATAGATGGTTAATCGTATCCCAGTTAATGCCATAATGGGGTAGAGTCAAAAGTCCAGCCACAAAAAAAGCGGCAGCAAGAAAAATAGCGATCATTTTAGTAGATTTCATTGATAAATATTTAACGTCTTTTCTATAATCATCTCCCAGCTAAAACTCTCCTTCACGAATCTTTGACCGGACGCGCCCAACCTCCTGGCAAGTTTATTGTCACCAAGAACTTTGACTAACACTCCGGCCAGAGCCAAAGAATTTTTCTCGCTCACGAGATAGCCGGTCTTGTTGTGTTTGACGATATCAGTTATTCCCCCAACATTAGTCGCGACTACCGGTTTACCAATGCTCATTGCCTCCAAAAGCACCACACCCAATCCCTCTGTGTCACCCCACCGATCAGTAATCGCCGGCAAGACAAAAACATCACTTATTAAGTACAGCTCCTTTAATTTCGCTTCACTGACTCTCCCATGAATGGTTACCACCCCGGTTAGCTTCTTGCGCCTAACCTGATCTTTTAGTTGGTCGAGCAAAGGACCGTCGCCAACAATATCTACTTTAGCCCCAACTGATTTTATTACCTCGGGAACGGCATCAATTAAATATGCTACTCCTTTGCGTTCAATCAGCCGCCCCACAAACAAGACTCTTTTGTCCTTGGTCACCTTGGATCTTATTTCACTTTTTCTTGTTAAAATCTGTATCCCTGAAGTAAAAGGAATTACCGCTATTCTCACTTTTGCAATCTGCTGAACTTTTTTCTTCGTGTACTCGGAAATAGCAATCACTTTATCTGCCCTCTTAAGAATGAAACTCATAATAAGCTTGCCAAAGGGAATTTTATTTATCAGAGCGAACTCAGCTCCATAAAAAGTAAATACCAACTTACCTCGACTGACCCATTTGGCCACCAAACCGATTAGACCTAAAGGGAAAGGCCAGTTGACATGAATAACGTCATATTTTGACCCTACTGACCGACGAACAGCCGCTATTGTCCCAAAAACCATATAGGGTATGGATAAAAGCGCTAAGAACGGATTCTTCCGAATTTTAGATACTGCCCCTTCGTCCTGAGTTAAGATCTCAAGCGGGGCCGGAGCGTATCTAAAGCGATGAACTTGCACATCCGAAATTTTGTGGCTTGGGGAGCCTTTTATCGCCGGGGCAAGAACCTCCAGATCCACTCCTTTGGATTTAAGCCCGACAACCAAATTGCGCATCCAGGGAACCAACGAGTCATCTCCCTTAAGAGAAAAGGTTGAAGTGATAAATAATACTTTCATTTCAGACCGTAAACCCTCATTTGCTTTACTTGGGCCAAACATGAGTTTGCCTCAGTTATTGCTATTTTAATCCACACTGCCTTCGTAGCCGCAAAAAAGTATACGTAACGGGAGTCTGTTTGGAGGGAAAGCGCGTAAGGGCCTTGCAGGGTATAAAGATCACCGGAAAAAACTTCAGAAATACCATCGGGGGAATAGCTAATATAGCCTTTTGCTTTGGCTTCACAGCTGCCTGAAAAATGATCTACCTCTAACCTGGTAAGAAACTCCGGCTCATCAAATTCCAGCCGAAGGCTGCCATCTTCATTTTTTCTTAAGTGATACTTAATCTCTTTTTCCTCCAAGAAACCCTGTTTAGTGTGGTCGACATCGTTTTTCCAAATCTTAAGCAGGGTTACCCCATCAACCTTCACTTCATGAACGGGCTCCAAAAACCGCTCAAGATAGGCAAAATTATAAAGGTCAGGGTTAAGAGGATCACCAACAGAAACTTTCTCTATCATATATTCCCCATCCCTTTTCATTCCGGAAAAATATGGCCCTATCTGAATACCGTTTTCTAAAAATTGCTCCGGAACATTAGACTTAAGCCCTACAGGCAAACCAAAATGTGAACCCTCCTCGGCGTTTTCATTCAACCACCCAATTCCCTGCAAGTATACATTGCCCATGCTTTCACCGGCTCCTGGGATTTTCTTTTCAGCCGCCCCCGAAAGGCCACCTGCCAGAGCATTAATAAACACATTCTCATTGGGGTGAAGTTTGATAACTGCTATCACCAAGGGAGTAAAACTTACCAAAATAATAAATACAGAAACAGTCTTCCCTATGTAGTTTGCCAGTTTATTTTTGATGGTCAGAGCCCCCATGCCCGCAAGAATGGCCATTGCCGGAATATATTCCATTATTTGTCTAACCCCACTATAGACAGATGTCCCCGGCAAGGTTACCCGGACAATAGGAACCAATAGCCATAACAAAATCAGAGCAGAAAACTTGCTCTTATCTTCTCTTAAGCCGGCCAAACCGGTGACCGCTCCTGCTCCGGCGTAGAAAAGGATAACGATCGGGGTAGAAATCGTCACAAAAATCAGAGGGTAAGAATTCCAGCCGTTTATCAAAAAACGATTGTCAGAAAAACTGCCCGTACCTATTTCTTTATAATATTGAAAGGTTTCCAGAAAACGACCGACAGGATCCGCCCAAAGATATGGCCTAGTAAAAAAATAGATAACCAGAACAATCACTGGGTAAACAAGTAGGCTCAACCAAACTGTTAGTGGGGTTTTTCCAAGAGGAGGACGGCGAATAATTAAATAGATTAGAATTGTCGGAACCAAAAATAAAATGTTAAATTTGGTACTGAAAGCCAAAGCAAAAAAAAGGCTAGAGACCAGAAAATAGCGACCTTTATTTTTCTCCAAACCTAAATAAAAGAAATAAATGGTAAAGGCATAAAAAGAAGTTTCGACCGGATCTTTGATATTAAAATGCGATTCGCCAAGAAAAAGCGGATACAAACCAACAGACAAAGCCGCAACTACCCCCGCAAACGGACCATAGTGCTTCGCAGTAAAAATATAAACCAGATAAACCAATAAACTTGAAACGAATACTTCAAAAAGATGATAAGACTCCAGGTCTCCCAAAAAACCAAGTTTTTCATAAAAGATTCTGTTAGTAAGCGCCGCTAAAATGCCATTCAAAGGAGGATGGCCGGTGTCTCTATTTAAATAGAAATAACCGTTGTATAGCGGAAACTTCCAGACACTAACTCTTGGAGCATTTAACTGTTCGTTTGAGTAATCCTTCTCCCCTGTTAATAGAAGCTGGACATACGCCTGCCCCCGGATAAAGTGGGCCGGTTCATCAACGTTAATGCCGTAATCAGAAAGAGTAAACACCCCGACTATAAAAAAGGTGGTGGCGATGATGAATCCCCAGAAATTTTTTCGCACTACCCCACGATTATAGCAAGTATCTAGATATTCTGGTTGAGGTTTTGTATCCTCTCCAAAACCTCTTGGAGTTTGTCCTTCGAAGCTTCATTTTGAGAAATTAATCGAGGGAGAAAAACTTCCAAATTGTTCAATTTGTTGTTGACCTCATCGACAATCGTACCGGCTTTATCGGCGGCGGCAATTTTCCCCAGCCTGTTTTGCGCAGCCTCCAGACGATCAAGAGCCAGATCTAAAGTCTCATTGGCCAACTCTTGTTTTCCAGAATTAAACAACGCTTCTGCCTCTATGACTCTCTTCGTGGTTAAAAAAACATCATACTCCACTTTTTTGAAGCTACCGAAAATAAGAGCGCCGCGTAGTTTTTCCTTGAGCATCTTTATTGGGTAAAGTGAATCCCCCTTGGTTCTACCTGCCACCACTGGCCAGAAAAGCTCAAAGGAGCTGACTTCAAGAGCCGGCTCAGCTATCTCCTCTTGGGCAAAGACCAGGCTCGAGCCAACCCCAGTAACCAAAACCAGAGCAGCCAGAAGTGCCATAACTTTTTTCCAGGTATTTTTAAACATCTGCCCTCAACCATTATTAAGCCTGAGCGCAAAAAAAGCAAGTGGTAAAACTCACTTGTTACTTTTGTATTCTCCCATGATACTCAGGAAATCTTTTTCTAGAGACAATTTTACAAAACCGCCACTTTTAAGCGTGTTTAGAAATTGTCCCTGGGTCTCAAGCCAATGATTCATGAGGCCTTTTTCTTCTAAATAGGTTAACCTTCGCTTGTTAAGAATCGGCAGGTACTTACTTACTTCATGAACGCACAGAAAATCCATTAGTTTTCTGGCCAATGAGTTATTGGGCTCAATAAAGCAAAGCTTACCACCTTTTACCAAAACCCTTTTTATCTCCTTGATGGGCTGGCTGTATTCTAGAAGATGGTGAAAGACCGAATCCACCAAAACGACATCGAACTGATTGGCCTTGAAAGGTAGCTTGTCAGCCGAAGCAACATAGAATTTGGCCTGTGGATTAGTTTTCTTGGCGATCTTTATTAAATCTTTAGAAATATCTACCCCAACTATGTCTTCAATCCCTTGCTCTAGTAAAATCGAGGTGTTGAGACCATCAGCACACCCTAGGTCAAGAACTCTTGATCCAGTGGGTATGGCAAATTTGGATAGCCGTCTTTTTCTGTTTCCTAAGCTCCGCCTAGTTTCCAAACAAGCCTGCTCCCACTTTTTAGTCTGTTTTGTTTTCATTTCACCACTGAATTGATTAGATCCAAGCTCAACTTCTTGGATTTATTCCAAGAGAAGCTCTCCGCCCACTTCCTTGCTCCTGCCTTCATTCTCTCAAGCTTGGTTTTGTCACTAAGCAGGTCTGAGATCTCTTTTGCTAGCGATTCGGGCGAATTTTCTTTGCATATTATTCCGGTTTTGCCATCCTGAACCGAGTCCACCAATCCCGGTGATTTATAGGCAACCACCGGCGTCCCCACGGCATTGGCCTCAATATTAACCAGTCCCCACCCTTCCCGAATAGAAGGATTAACCATCACATGGGCTCGTGCCAAAAGCTCAAATTTCTTTTTGTCACTTACTTTATCCCTCCCGCCCCAAAAAACAGTTTTATCCTTAATACCCAACCTCTTTGCATAATTCATAATTCGTGATTCATAATTTATATCCTCCGCCACACCCACCACCCAGAATTGGTAATCTCCTTTTTTAGCCAACAGAGCAAATGCCCGAAGGGCATCCTCTATTCCCTTGTCTTTGGTTAAGGCACCCAGAAAAACAATTGTTGATTTCTTCTCCTTTTGAGGTATCTTCCTTGGCTTTGTAATAATAACTCCGTGAGAAATAATAGTTATGTTGCCCCCAACTATGCCCATTTTTATCAAATCCTCTTTAGCTGAGTCGCTGCCAACCATAAAAGGCGTTTTTCTATAAAGCTGAAAAACAATAATCTCACCAAAGTAGCCGATTAAACCAATAACCCAGTTAAGAGGCCAGGGCAGCGGGTTTTTGAGCCAGACCTCACGGGCTACCTCTTGCAAAACGGCTAGTTTTGGTTTTCGAATGTAAAGAGGAGTAAAAAAAGGAATACCATGAAACTGGTCAACGATTAAATCAAAATTTTGCCTGTTTTGAAGCCAGTAAAAAAAACCAGCAATTTGAACTCCTAGATACTGGTAACCTCCTCTTATTATTTCTATTCCATTGAGAGTTTCTCGCTGGGGTAGGTCTTTAACTTTTGAAGAAAAAAAAGTCACTTCGTGGCCGGCGGCGACCCACCCCTTCATGTGTTCGTGCATCACCTGCTCAGCCCCGCCGGCTAAGGAGTGCTTCGGATCACGCCAGGAAAAAACTATGATTTTCATTTTTCCGCCTCCCAAATCTCAACGTTGGCATTCTCATAGATTTTCCTGACTCCCAAATCACCCGGCGAAAATGGCAATTTCTCCATGTAGTCTTCAAATTTTACCAAATAAATGTACCGGGCACCCGTTTTCTTAAATGCCGGGCCTACCGTCTGGTGGCTTTCCGCTTCAAAAACGGTCTTGTTTTTAATAATTTTCTTCCCGGACAATTTGGCAACATACTTTTTAATGCCCGCAAAAGCCGGGTGGCGGTTGGAAGTGTGCCACTCGCACTGTAAACACTCACCGTCCCAAACAAGGACACTACCCCGTGGCATGACTGAGAGCTTCATTAGCGCTTCAACCTCGCCGGCAGGCACCAGATAGTCTATCTTTTTTACTTTATTCCACCCTTGCCCGATCAGTAATTTTAATAGCGCTTTGGGTGATTTTAAAAGATGAATTGCCTCAGCCGTAAAACCTCTCATTTTCAGCCCCTCCGAGTCAAATGCCCATCGATCATTAAGTGTTACCTTTATCTTACCGGTTTGGACGGCAACGCTTACCAGAGGATGGTTTTTAACAATTTTTGGGATGTTAATTCGCTCACCTGTGACAACAAAACCGTCTTCCAAAAATTCAAAGCTGTCCGGGTTAATGCCTTCAAGTTCCCAAACGTCCCGCTCATTATTAATTGAATCGATAATCGCCGGTATCTGAATGGCGAGCGTCTTGCTGCGATTCGGAGAAACAAAGTAAGGTTCTTGAAAATTCTGCAAATACGCCCGTAAGTCGATTACTTTCGTCTTGTTTCCATTTTTGTCGTAAATTAGACCAATCCTGTAGGCTGGCGATTGGTACCAAATAACTCCTTCGGCGCGAATTACATGCGGTGGTGTAACCTCAAAATTAACTAAATACCACTGAGCAAATTGTTCCATTGTCACCACTGCAAACTCACCCCCGGAAACAAGATCTGTAATAACGGCCAGCTGGTTCTGGTATTCCCCAGAGTATGTTCCGGCTCCTAAATCTGCCTCCAGCCCCACAACCACTTGGCCAAACTCATTCTCACCACGAGCCGCATAAAGCCTAACCAATTTTTCAAAATAATCCGTGTCTAGTTTTACGTCAGTCACCAGATAATCTTGAGTGCTATAAAGACTTGAGTAATAACCGTTTAAAGGATCGCGTGGTGCCCACTGAGTGGTAACAACCCCAATTTTTACATCATTACTACCGGCGGGAATAGCGGCGTGATTCCTGGTCGGATAGTAAGGAGTCGACCAATAACTGCCCCAAATTTTGTAATTATCCGTTGCAAATTGGTCACTCACCCCCAAGTTGGCAAGCACTCCGTATTGCTCATGCAGATAGGCAAGTGAGTAACTGTCGATCCACCAGGCACCAACCGATTTGGGGTAGCCGCCGAATTTCTGCTTATAAACTTCAAAAACGGTATCGATCAACTTTTTTCTATCTTCCTGAAGGTAACCGGAGAGAAAAACCGCGTTGGCATGATGCCAAAATTCTGATTGACTATATTCTACCCCAGCGGCTTGGGCAAAGGCGGGGGTCACCTCCAAGAAAATTCCAAATTCTTGATTTTCATCCATGGCAGCCAGCACATCGTTAAACGGCTCGTAAACCAAAGCATCGTAAGTCAAAAGCCAAGTCGCTGGTAGATCAAATTCCTTAACAACCTGATACTGCGCTTCAAGGGATTCTTTGGGATTTTCAGTGTAACGGGAAATCCGAACCGGATTGACAACTGTAATAAACTGCTTTGACTCTTGGGCCAGAATTCTTCGCGGAAAGGCGAGCAATAGTAACGTCAAAACAAAGACAGCAAACCTCTTCACGTTACCAGAAGTATAACACCGATTTAGTGGGGTGGTAGGATGAACCCTGTTGAAATTCGGTGAAGAATGAAATAAAAAGCCGGGGGGAAGCCATTATCGATCGTGTCCCACAGCAAATGCGCGGCAATGCCGAGCATTATTATCTTGGGGATATAATTCCATTTTTTCTTCCGAGTTAAATAGACCAAACCAATCACCCACTCCCAAGCGTGGAAAGGCAACTTGGCCTGACCAATGACACGGAAAAAATCAAGTCTAAAAAATTCTATTAAGTCAAAATGTAATCCATAAACCTGAAAATATTCAACCAGGTGATCCAGATCAATAAAATAAACCACTAAATAAAATGCCAAAATACTACGCCAAGATTTCGTTTTTTTCCAGAGAAAGGCGGCCGCAGGAATGGCGAAAGCGCCATGACCAATCTCACTGGCCAAAAGTCCATTTTGAAGAGTTGTATTTAGTATTTCTTGGGCAGTTTGAAGCATTTTTTACTTATCGTAATAGTGTAGGATCCTGAGGCGGTAAAAAACAGCGGCCGTGTCCCAAGCCATCCGAAATAAAGTTTTCCAATCTATTCGACTTGTGGATTGATCGAAATGAACTTCAATCGGCCCTTCATAAATCCGTTTAAACCCTAAATGCCGGGCCACGGCCAGCATTTCAATATCCATCGCATAACGCTTGACCAATAATTTGGGAAGAATTTTATCGATTATTTTTCTTTTAAAAATCTTGATACCACTTTGAGTATCCCGCAGGTCCAAACCAAAAAGAATTTTCACTCCAAGATGATAACCGATGCTCAAAATATGCCTTAAAAAGGGATAATTCACCTGTGAAACGGGGTGGCGTTTGGACCCAACAATTATATCCGCGTTGTACCAATCCATATGGGCCATGAGCATCATGATCCCCTTGGGAGAAATATCCATTCCCGCATCCAGAAATGATATGAGGTTCCCCTTGGCATGCTCCATACCATGCCGCACGGCATAACCTTTGCCTTGATTTTCGTCATATGCTAAAACCTTAACTTTTGCTAGCCTCGCCTTTTTGGCAGCTGTTTCAGTATCATCAAGTCGGCCATCAACCACACAAATAATTTCGTAGTCATAACCGGCCGGCAAACCTTTTTTGAGAGTTTCGTCAATCGTTTCCAGATCTTTCTGAATCGTTCTCTCGTGCTTATAGGCCGGAACAATTACCGATAGTAAATTAGTTTTTGGCATATAATTTTCTAATTTGTACAGACATTATATACAAAGAAACGCCGATAAAGAGAGTGAACATACTCACCAGCGAAACTTGGATCACCTCGAGAAGTGACGAGTGTCTGTAAATTATTCCAACAATTTGGCCGATCGCGACCAAAAGCGTAAAGTAGACGATTTTGGTGCGGTCAATCGACAACAAAAAATTAACCAAAATGTAGTTGGCGGTGTAAAGGGCCATGAAACCTCCCATCCACACTAACTCGGCTTTGGCAGCCAGGTAATCCTTACCATACAGTATGCCAATAGCCAAATCCGGAAAGAGCCAATAGGCAGCCATTATTCCTAAAGAAATAAGCACCGTCAG
>MGGO01000017.1:143-10455 GCA_001792465.1 Candidatus Woesebacteria bacterium RIFCSPHIGHO2_01_FULL_44_10 | reverse complement strand
GCGCAGCGTAAAGACCCGCCTCAAAAGGAGGAAAAAAATGTTTGACCAAAATAACATCTACGGTAAAAAAAGCGGTAAAAGAAAGGGCTTGCATTAAAACCGGCCAGGCATATCTTAAAAACCTGTTTATCGAGAAATGATCCTTTTGGGGTTTGGCGTCAAACAATCCTCGCTTCAGCCATACGGAAAAAAGGTATGAAATTATAATTGCTAAAAGAATTGCAAAGACAGCCCCTGTTACACCAAGTCCTAAAAAGACAAGAACTAAACCTAATACGAGCTTGCCAATCGCGTTAGTTAAACTGGGCCCAACTGTGCCGAAAAATTTTAAGACGCCTTGCATTGAGGCTTGATTCACGAGTGTAATTAGTAAAAAGAAAGTTAAAGGCGCAATCAAAGCAACGCTGACGACTTCTTTCAGATGCAAGAACTTAGCTAAAAAGGGTGATGTAAGAAAAATTATCACAGACACCACGAGGGCCAATTTCAAAACAAATTTCTGCAATGACTGATGGATACCACTTCTTTCTTTTTTGCTTTTGGCATGGGAGATAAATTTCACAATTGCAAAGCTGGTTGACAACGGGACGATACCGACAACATAAAGAATCGAGTAAATGCTGGCCAAGCTGCCATAATCAGCCGGCCCTAAAATCCTCCCCATTAAAAGATGGTAAAGATAATTGAAACCGTTGACGATCATACTTCCACCAAACATTACAGCGCTGCCGGAAAAAAGGGGGTGAGTAATTATTTTTTTAATCATTATAAACAGCAAGAGTTTCTTGAGCAGTTTTTTTCCACGAGTACTTTTTGACTACGTTATAACCACTTTTGATTAACTTATCGGTAGTTATTCTATTATTTACTACTTCACTGATTTTGTTTGCCATTGACTTGGCGTCTTTTGGATCAACAAAGATAGCAGCATCCTCAGCAATCTCAACGTGGGTGTTAATCCGCGTGGCAATGACAGGAGTGCCACAAGCCATAGCTTCCAGAATCGAGAGTCCAAAACCCTCATAAAATGAAGGCTGGACATAAACGGTGGCAAGATTATAAAGTACTACTAAATCTTCATCCGGTACAAAGCCCAAGGTTAAGATATTTTTGTTGTGACGAAAATGGTGGGCCATTTTCGCATAGTGAGCGTTTTCCGGATGAGGCTGGCCCGAAACAAACCTCCACCAGTCCATCGGGCCTTTAAGTTCGTTAAGCATCGTTTCCCCGCCTTGAGCTACCTCAAGAGCTTTCTTGCCCGAAATCACCAGGGGTATCTTGGCCAACTTACAAGCGTGAATCAAAGTGTGTAGGTTTTTATTGTAGTTAACGTCACCAACATATAAGACAAAACGTTTTGGGAGACTAGAACGCTTTGTAGTTTCCAACTTTCTGAAAATCTTCTTAGGCGCCAAGTGAACAACGTGAACCTTTTCTGGTTTAATACCCAAGAAACGAATAATGTCTTTTTTTGAGGTCTCGGAGATAGTCAGAATTGCGCTTGCTTTTTGGACTCGTCTTTTCTGGCGCCAGAAACGAAGTTTCCCGCGGATCCCCGGCGGATAGTGCTGCGGGTAGATCAGATAAATTAGATCATGAATAGTCACCACGGCTTTCGTGGGAAACTCATCAGGTAAGGTGTCAAAAAAAGGATTGAAAACTTGATAATGTACTAGATCATACTTAGACAGATCAGCCCCTTCAAAATCCACTGCTGAGATCTTAATATTTTTATCTCCCAATATCTCAAAAGCGCCGATGAGCTCCTGCGTCATCATGCCAATTCCCCGAAACTTGTGTTCACCTTTCAAAGGTCCTGTATCAATTGCAATTTTTTTCATTTAATCGCTTCCCAAGCTATAGCCGCCGTCGATAACCATAATTTCACCGGTAATACCATCTTGACTGGCCAGATACAAAACGGCTTGGGCAATCTCAGCCGGTTGCATCAGCCTGCCCAACCGTGACTTTCTTTCTTTCTGCGCCCTCTCCTCCGCCGTCCAGGTCTTGGCCATATCGGTCTCGGTCGGGCCAGGCGCAATGGCATTAACACAAATTGCCGGCGCAACGGCCTTGGCCAAGGTTCTGGTGAAATTAATTACCGCGGCTTTACTGGCTGAATAGTCCATGTTTCCTACCCGCCCCATGTAGTCGAGTCCGCGAACAGAGGCCGTATTTATAATTTTACCGCCACCGGTTTTTTGCATGATCTTGACCGCTTCCTGGCAAGCTACAAATAGGCCCAGAAAATTGGTCTGAAAAACCTCCTCCATGTCTTCAAACGTGACTTGTAAAAATGGTTTGGGTCTTTCAATCCCGGCATTATTAACTAAAATATCCACCCTGCCAAAAGTTTTGACCGTTTCCTCAAAAAGTTTTTTTACCTCTTCGGGGTGGCTTACATCCGCTTGGATGCTAACCGCCTCACCTCCCGCAATTTTAACCTGGTTTTCAACCCCCCGGGCTTCCTCTAAATTACTGCGATAATTGACCACAACTTTTGCACCCTCACGGCCAAAGGCAATGGCGATCTCCCGGCCCATCCCACGGCTGCTGCCGGTCACCACCACGACTTTGTCTTTAAATCTCATCTTTCTTTAGTATACCCCACCCAGAACTTATCTATAAATATCTTTTCTGTGGCGGATGCGGACGATAAAAATAATTTTTTCCTCAATATAGAACGCAATCCGATAAGAACCGACCTTAAAACGGTGAGTGGCTGGGGGTAAATCCACCAAGGGCTTTGAGAATTCGAGAGGATCAGGTTCCTTTGAATAAAATTCTAGTTTCTTGACAACTCTAGAACGTATATCTTTAGAAAGTTTTTTTAAGTCTCGTTTTCCCTTGGGAGTAAATTTGACTTCATACATTAAGGCTGGCAACTACTTCTTCAAAAGGTATCCAATCTTCCCTCTTAGTCTTTTTAGCTTCTTCAATTTCAGCAATAACTTCGGGCCGCAATGGCAAGTTTCTCTCAATAATATCTATAAGCCTTCCCGCTGGGTTATCAAATGCTTTTTGTGGGTCAGCAACTTTTTTCTCAAATTCTTCATCAATGAGTTCTAACAACGAAACAAATAAGTCTCTCCCCATAACATAACCAATAGGAACATTTTCTTCATCAACCACGACAGAGGCACTTCCGAGAAAAGAGAGTCTCTTTGACAATTTTGATATTTCTGAAAACGGAACCAGTTTGTTCATACCATTCATTATACACCAAAACCCCAAACAACTAACGGTTAACCCAATATTTCCAATAAGCAATGGGAAAGTGCAAAGCAGAGAAAAAGCTCCACAAAAATCCCCGCATGCCGTCCAAAAAACCCTTATGCCTGAAGTATAACTTCAAGAATGTTGCCAATGGTTTAATAAACGAATAAACAAATAATACCAATAAATTTTTTGGCGTTTTGTCAGTTTGGAGTTCTTGGGCCGTCAAGCTGGTATAACGGTTGGCCCGAGCTAAATAGCGCCTGAGAGTCGGTGAGTCATGATGCGTGAGCGCCCCCGTCAACCAGCCCACTCGCCCGTCAACCTGAGCAATCTCATGGACACTCTTGGCCGGGAACCTGGCTCTACCGTTTTTAAAAAGCCTGACCACTCCATCGGGGTAAACACCGGCGTGAATTAACGGTTTGCCCAAAAACATGTTTATTCTGGGAATAAAATAAGCTACAACCTCACCTTCGTCCCACCAAGTTTTTCCCCAAAGTTTTTCAACTGATTTTTGGTGTCTTCCGAAAAGTTTGTTTTTACTTTCAAATACCTTACCACCCAATACTCGCTTAACTTCCCTTGCCAGCTTTGGAGTTACTCGTTCATCCGCATCTAGCTGAAGTATCCAATCGCCGGTTGCTTTTTCAAGAGCTTTTTGTTTGGTTTTGTGAAAAATCTCTTCATGCTTTACTTCATATACCTTAGCCCCAAAAGATTCGGCAATCTCTTTGGTTCTGTCGGTTGAACGCTCATCCATAACAATTATTTCATCAGCAATTCCACGTACTGATTTTAGACAAGGCCCGATATTTTCCTGCTCATTTCTGGTTGCTAGTACGACACTTAATTTCATATCAATTCGCTACTGCCTGGAAATATAGGTAGCCGTTTTCCCCGTAAATCTCTTTTATCACATTGGCTTCATCAGGAATTTCTTTATCTGTTCCTACTATCAGAGCCCTGGGGCTATCTGGGCGTTCTTCATCAAATTTAATTGACCGAAACCTATACTTGTCAAAGGACCTCACGGTAGAAAATCCATAGTTGTCGCGCCCGGTCAGTTGATGATCACTTTGGAATTTTTCCGGCGGGTACTGTAGATAGAAAAGGGTCAGGATATAGGGCTGATCGTAGCGGTCAGTAATAATTATTTCATTATACTTACTACCCTCACTTTTAATATAACCTACCAATTCTTTGACCCCGTATTGTGAAGAAAAGGGATATTCTCTGGCCATATGCACCCAGTACTCGTGCTCGTACCTTAGGAAACTCCAGATTACAACAAAAGTCAGCAACCCGTAACCCGCAACGCGTAATCTTTTAACGCTGTAACCATTTAACCATTTAACCATTGTTACCATTCCTATCGCACTAACAAGCGTTAGAGGAATGATCATATTATGAGACCGCAGGGCGTGGGGTGACTGAAAAGTAAGTGCAGCTGCAACTGGGGCGACTGCTAACCACCAAAATATAATCTTTGCGCTTCTATCACTTTGTTTGATCAAAACGCCAATACCAACAACTACAGTTACAATTTCAAAAAGATACAGCTGCCCCAACTCAGGAACTTTGTTTCGCTGAATCTCATCACCACTGATAAACAAAAAGTCTCCCCAAAAGTGTTCCACCCAATTTTGAGCAAAGGCAAGACCATAATTAACGGCTTTATTGTGCAGGAAAATTGCCGACAGTCCGGCTAAATTTGTGTGCTCGCCCCTTTGTTCATTGACTCTGGCAAGTGGCCCCTGATCAGCGAAAAGCCCTACACCCGCAGCCCGACTGGCCACTGCTCCAGTGGTTAAATCACGAGCCAGTGGAAGAACTAAAACCACCCCAACAAGTCCGGCAGCTAGGATCTTCCTAAGGCTACCTTTAACTTCTTTCCAATAAATTAGTAACAGCCCCAGGCCCAAAAGTGGCACTATCAACCTGGCTGCGTGGTAAGTGTAGAAAGACAAAACAAAACCAAAAACCGAGAGTAAATAACGTTTTTTAAGAAATAAATAGATCCCTGAGGTGATAAAGAAAGTCGCAACACCAACTTCCCACCCACCACGGGAAAAATGCAAATGCCAAGGGGAAATTGCCAACAGCGCCGCCGCGATAAGCGGCAACTTCAGGGATAACCCCTGAAGTAATTCTCGAACAAGCAAGTATATCACCAAAACTGTGGCTACCCCTACAACTGCTCCAGGGGCCCTCACCGATAAAGCGTTTAGGCCAAAGAATTTTATGAATGGAACAATAAGATACACATACAAACCCGGTTTGTAGTCATTAAAGCTTTGAAAATGAATCGGCCAGGGATTACCATGTTCGTCCTTGCCGGTTTGAATAAGTGAGTAAGCGTTATACCCTAATGCCGCTTCATCGGCATTTAAAGCTGGAAAACTACCAAGTCGCCAAAAGCGCAAGAAGGCTGCCAAAACCAAAACAGCGATTAGTAACCAGTAACTAGTAATTAGTTTTTTCATTTTACTCCCACAACCCTCTGTGAAATTGATTTTCCATCCAAATATTTAACCTCGCTCACGATTTCAAATTCTATTTCACTGTTTGAGTCCTGGGGTGGGATTCGGACAGGATCGGCAACAAAAAGCGTGCCGCTGTCACCACGATTAAGAGTCCAATCAATCGGTAAAAAGTAGATATTGTCAATCTGTTCTACCCGGCCGACATCGCCGTATTCACTCTCGATTAAGTGAGCCTGCTTTTGATAATCCGCGGGCGGATATTTGGTAAAGAAAAGATAATATATGTATGGTTGGGCGAAAGATTGCCTGAAATGGACTTTGGTGTAGCGATCTTTGTTCGCCACTGCCACCTCAACGGCCTGTTTGTATCCATATTCCCAATATTGGCTGTTGTGCTTTGGCTGATGAACAAAATAGCTATCAAGATAGTAGATCAAACTCCCGGCTATCAGGAAAATTACCAACGCACAACCCGTAACCCGTAACCGCTTAGCAATGGTAACTACCCCCAAAGCAGATATCACCACAAACGGAATAACCATGTTGTAGGCCCGAACGGCGTGAACTTGATCACGCGAAAGGGCAGCAGGCAAAGGAGCCAGCAGCAACCACAGAAAAATAAACTTTGATTCTTTCACTTTCCAATTTTTGATCAAATAAAAAATACCAAAGGGAAGAAAAACCAAATCAGCCAAGAGCAAAACCCCATGATTTGGAACGCTGTGGCGGGGGTTTTGCCAGTCACCTTCAAAAAACAAGAAGCGGCCGGAAAAGTGATTAAAATATCTACCCAAAATGCCCCGCGCGATACTCAGTGTTTCAGAATGAAACAAATAATAACTCACTTCACCAACTTTTTCGCCGCCTTGTTGTAATTGAGTTTGCAAATACTCCGCCGGACGGCGGTAGGAAAAAACGCTAAAAACTTTCAGCCTCCCGGCTCGGCCGGAAAAAAGGGTCAAAATCACCGGCAGCGCGATGGTCAAGCCCAAGAGCCCGGCTGCAAACAAAACTTTTCGTTTGAATTTAAGTACTTTCTTTAAATGAAGTGCCAAAAGAATCAAAATCACAATTGCCGTAGATAGCTTTGCGCCCTGGTAAGTCAAGAGAGTGAGACCAAATAATCCCGCAGACCAAATTAAATACTTTTGATTCTTTAGAGAAAGTAAAAACATATAAATGCCAGCTAGAGCAAGAGTAAGAGACAGGTTTATTTCCCAGGCGCCGCGAGAGAAGTGGATATGCCAGGGGGAGATTGCCAGCATAAGGCTGGCGATAATTTCCAGTGAATGGAACAATTTCTTAATTATCAAATAAAGAAGATACACTGCTAGAACTCCCATCAAGGCAGATGGCAAGCGAACCGCAAATTCCGTCAGACCAAAAACCGCTACGGAAGGAACTGTTAAATAAACGTAAAGACCGGGCTTGTAATCTCCAAAAGACTTAAAAACAATCGGTAAGAGTTCATCGTATTCATCCCGCCCGGTTTTCAGGATTGAATAGGCATTGTACCCCAATGCCGCTTCATCAGGCGTTAAATGTGGCGGATTAGCCCCCAGTTTATATATCCGCAAAACCGCAGCCACAAGTAAGATCGTAACCAATAATATCTTTTTATTAATTCGCATATATTTCAAAAGCCGGTGTGTTGTCCAAAAAATTAATTGTTTCTATTTTACTAAAACCTTCAGGGGCGTTGTCTGGGCTTGTGATTAGTAAACAACTAGAATCTGCGCAATTAATATCTCCCCCACTTTCCAAAACCAAATCTTTCGCTTGCCAGTCGTTAACAAAGTAAAATTTGTCAAAACTATCAACCCAATACCAATTCGATTGATAAAAACGGTTCAGATTCGGATCACTCCGGTAGATAGCCGGGTCCCACGGCCACCAAAATAGTAAAAATTCATGGGGTTCACCATACTTTTTGGTTACGATTATTTTGTCATAGTTCTCATAATTTTCCTTGATGTAAGTTACTGCCTGCTTATAACCATATTGCCAGCTCCAGGAGTACTCCTGACGATAGTTGATAAAATAATTTCTTAAATAGCTGCCCGTAAACACGGCCACTATAATGATATATATTAATAAAGTAATTGGTTTCTTAAATAAGTAGGTTACACCCAAAGCTGTCAAAATCATCGGTGCAGGCAGCATTACAATACTTCTTAAAGCGTGGGGAGCTTCCCGAGTCAGGCTTGATGCAAGCGGAGACAAAATTAACCAAACTAAAATTAATTGAGAAGATTTTTCTTTGAAATTTCGAGCCAAAAGATAAAATCCCAATAATAAAAAGGGTACGTTAATCCAATATAAAAGACCGTGGCCCGGAACATTAAACTGATAATGGCTACCGCCTTTGAAAAACAAGAAATCGGGATTAAAGTGAGTAAAGTAATTTGACCAAACAATACTAACAAAGTACGTCGCTTTATTATGGACCAATCGCGGGATTGGCGACGGCAAGTTAAGCCCGGCTCGATTCTCAACAATTTGAGCAATAGTCCCCTCGTCCAGAATCCTTACAGCCCCATATCTGGCCTGACCAACCGGGTTGATTAATTGATAGAACATGGGAACGAGGAAAACGGTAGCTAGTAGTAAGTAGTTAGTAGTTAGCTTTGGTTTGTAAATTATGTGCAAAGAAGCAAGCAACAAAGGAACAAATACTCGAGCTGAGTTATAAGTCCATACGGAAACGCCTAAAAGCAAAATTGCCGGTAAGTATTTCTTTTTTACGAAGAAATAAACCCCGGAAATAATGAAAAACAAAGCAACATTGGCCTCGACTGCAACGCGGGACAAAAATAAACTCCATGGTTCGACGGCCATAAGTAACGCCGCAAGGAGTGCTGTCTTTTTGCTTCTAAATAACTCATTAACCAATAAATATGTAAATAAAACTACGCCTGTGCCGGCGAGAACCGAAGGTAAACGAACCGCGAATTCATTCAAGCCAAAGAAAAACTCCGATATGGCTATCAAATAAATATAAACCGGGAGTTTATAATCACCATAGGCCCGGAAAATTATCGGGAAGGGTTTTCCCCACTCGTCTTTGCCTGTTTTTAAAATCGAATAGGCATTATAGCCGTGACTAACTTCATCCCAATTTAATGCCGAAGGATTGGCAGATATTTTGTAAATCCGCAGAAAAAACGCCAAAGCGACTATGAGAACTATCAAAATATGTTTTTTCATTCAACTAATAAGATTGCTGGCTTGCCATCGAGATAGGCAATAATTTGTACCACCCTAGCGCCGGCCTTAAATTCTTCTGGTTTGCCCACCCGCAAAACGCCCTCCTGAGGCGATGAGTTTTCAATTGAGGTAAAAAGAAATTTACCCAAGCTATATTCTCCCAACTGATCCACGAATTTTAAACCTTGCTCTTCATATCTTAGCCAATCTGATGATTCTTTCTGAACAACACCTGGGTCCATTTTTCCATAAAAAGCGACAAACATTTGGGGTTCAGAAAAATTCCTGCTGACCACGATTTTAGAATATTTAGCATTATTTTCGTTCACAAAGTTCATAATCTCACGCCAGCCATAACTCATTGACCGAGCATTAGCGGCAGGGGCATGAAAGAAATAATTTTCCAAAAATAAAACCAGCATCAAACTGTAAACTGCCAGAAACACCACCTTTGGAGTTCTCTTCAAAAGCGCAATGGCACCAAGAGCCAGAATTATCTGGACAAACGGCATGGCAAGAGCCACGCGGTTGGCGGCAAAACCCGGCCCTTTAGCAAGCGCAGCTGGAATTGGTGCAATTAAAAGCCACAGGAGAATTAACTTGGGAAATGCTTTGAAATTTTTGGTTAAAAAAACCAAAAAGCTACCCAGAAAGAGCACTTCAATCAAATAAAGTAAACCCTGGCCAGGAAACATGCCATAGGTAGCTTCCCCTGCTCCATTGGTAAACAAAAATTGAGGGGAAGAATAAGATAAATAGCTTTTGGTAAATTCGCCAACTGTATAAGTTAACTTGTTGTTAAACGCCCTCGAAACAAAGTCTGGTAACCCCAGAAGAATTGCTTCGTATCGCTTGTCCGAAACCGCTCCCCAACCGTGAGTGGGACTGGTTATGGCCACATCGGACGACCGGGTGCCGCCACCATAAAACATCGTGTAGCCAGCAATTAAGGCAAAAGCGCCAAAAGTGACCAGTAGCCCCCATGGCAATTTCTTGGCCTTTCGGTAGTACTCGTAAAGAAGGCCAAAAACTAAAACAGGAACCAGAAATCTGGCTGAGTAGTAGGAAAAAAGCGCCAAACCGAAAGTTAAACCCGATAAAATCATTAACCACTTGTCTTTCTTATCCTTTTCAAAGAGCAACCAACCAAGCGGTATCAGAAGAGTTGGTAAATTCGGCTCAAACGCACCGCGCGAAAGCGTGACGTGCCAGGGGCTAATCGCTAAAAGGAAAGCAGAAAAGATGGCAACCTTGCGTTTTTTAAAAACCTCAAGAACAAAAAAATAAACTACCCCTACAGCAGCAGTGCCGGCAAGAGCATTTGGAAGCCGAACCGCAAATTCTGTCAAGCCAAAGATTGCTACACTGGGTATTGTTAAGTAAGTGTAAAGCGGTGCGCGATA
>MGGO01000017.1:0-126 GCA_001792465.1 Candidatus Woesebacteria bacterium RIFCSPHIGHO2_01_FULL_44_10 | reverse complement strand
GCGCAAGAGGGAGAAACTCCCCCCATTCGTCTTTACCGGTCTTTAAAATTGAATAGGCAGTATAACCTTGGCCCACTTCATCGGCTGAAAATCCCGCAGGATAAGTGGATATCCCAATGACCCGAA
>MGGO01000016.1 GCA_001792465.1 Candidatus Woesebacteria bacterium RIFCSPHIGHO2_01_FULL_44_10 | reverse complement strand
TTGTCGTTCCTGAAGAAGAAGCAAAAGTTGAGTTTAAGCAGACTGACAAACTGCCGGATAACTTCCCCAGCGACTTTCCGGTTTATGAAGCGGCCAAGTTGGAAGGCTATTGGACGGCAAGTGGGGAAAACATAGACGGCATTTCCGCAATTTGGAAAACGTCCAATGATCCCGCTGACCTGATTACCTTTTACAAGTCCGAGCTTCTCAAAAATGGATGGGAAATGGCGACGGTTTTTGAAGATGCAACTTCCGGCACTTTCACCATTACTAAAGACACCCAGGAGGGCTTTGTGGGTATAACCAAAGAAGGGGACACCGCACTAATTTCTGTTACTATCGGATTGTCGCAATGATCCCCGTCTTAACCAAAAAAGTTTGGTGGAGTTATCTTGAAGAAGACCTGCAGGAACTTCTTGAGCAAGCATTTCTCTTGAGTCAAAAAGTCGAAGAATGGGAACACCAATTTCATGACTATGCTTTTGTGGTATTCCCGGCAAGCAAAGCCTATGAAGGTTTTTTGAAAAAGCTTTTTGTCGATATGGGCCTTATTACCCAGGATGATTATTTTGGCAAGCACTTTAGAATTGGCAAGTCACTAAATCCTACTCTGCCTCTCAAATACAGGAATGACAGCTGGGTGTACGCTAAATTGGTTGATTTTTGTAAAGGGAAAAACTTGCCTGACTTCTTGTGGGAGACCTGGAAAGATTGCAGGAATCTGGTTTTTCATTGGTTTCCTGATGAAAAACGAGCCGTTACTCTGGACCAGGCCCGACTGAAGCTTAAAAAAATAGTTGATGCTATTGATATGGCCTACTCAACGTGTAAAATTAATTAGTGAATAAGATAAAAAGTATTAAATACTCGGTTGGGTTATTTTCATTTTTACTCGTTGCCTGGGGCTTCTACAGGTTTCTTTTCCAGCTTCCGGAGGAAATTGAAGAGTTAATTGTCAAACCAGTCATTTGGCTTGTCCCAACTTTATTCATAGTCTTTATTCGTGAGAAAAGTAACTTAGCCAGTCTTGGGGTTACGGCTAAAAACATTTTCCCCGCCCTTTATTTTGCTCTGGCTCTGGGAGTTGTTTTTGCCATCGAGGGTATAGTCTTGAATTTTGTAAAGTATGGTGGTTTTAACTTTGCGGCCAATATCGGTGACAAGGCAATTTTTGCTTCCTTGGGGATAAGCTTTGTGACGGGGATCAGTGAAGAACTGGCATTCAGGGGCTATATCTTTAACAGAATCTGGCAGGCAACTGGAAGAGAGTGGACCAGCAACTTAGTAACCTCCTTTGGCTGGGCAGCGATTCACTTGCCGGTAAATATTTTTGTCCTAGGTCTTTCCCCTGCGGCAATTGGCTTGAATTTGTTTTTGACATTTATTTTTGGAGTAGGTTCAGCCCTTGTTTTTGCCAGAACCAAAAACGTCTTCTCCTCAGTTTTTCTCCACGTTCTTTGGGAATGGCCAATTATTTTATTTCGCTGAGAGTTACTTTTGTTTGGCAATGACGACAACTAGGGCTGCGAAGATAGCGACCAGCACAAAGAAAATATTTCCTAAAGTAAAGTAATCGTTATAATTCATTTTTGTTCTCCTCCTCTTTCGAGTATAAGAGCGAGAGCAAGTACTGTCAATGACGCGAAAGCGCCCAGAATAAGTTGCGACCCGCTTGGCCTGATTGTTGTAGGAAGTATACTTGGGAGAAAGTAGCCGATAACGTTGTATAAAACCAGGGCTTTTGAGAGATCTTCAAAGTATCGTGACAGTAGTTTGTACTGGGAGGAGGTAAGTTTAATATGCATTTAAGAACATAATATCACACATTCCAATAGTGGATTATTTTATTTAGGTAAATTTTGTTATAATCGAGCCTATGAGTGAAAGAATAATCGGTTTTGTGCGGGGGGGGTTGGATGTGGCGGCAGTCCCACAGATTACTGAAACCGAAAGTCGGCAACTGGCGACGCTTGGAGTAGAAGTTTATCCTGGAGCACGTCTAGCCAAGTACGGAACTTTACCTGGTGTGGATATCGACGATTGTGGTGATGCTTTAGCGATCGCTGAAAAGATTGCTGAAACATATGGACCGGGGGAGCAGTTGGAAAGATTTGTTGGTGTAGAGCAAGGGTGGCAGTTGATGCAGAAGAAATTTGGTGTTATCCGGACACCAAATGGCAAATATGATATGGAAGATTTTTTGCTGCCGGGGAGAAGCAAGGTAGTTAGGGTCGTTGATAAACATGGGGAAACGAAGAGGATTTTCAGATGGGAGAAAATGACTATTGAACCCATTGAGGACGGAAAATATTTGGTTAAAAGGTGGGCGACAAAAGACGGGAGGTATTATCTTACCCAGGAAGTTGAGAAGAAAATTGCTGATAAGTTAAGAGGGATCTTTATGCAAGAAAGTAATGGAAATGGAACTTCTGCTCGAGTCGACGCTTACTTTCAGCAAGTAGTTTATAGCCAACAATGCGCTTTTGGGGCCAGAAGGGCTGTTGTAGCCAGGATGAGACCACACGTCGCTTGACATCAATTGAGTAATAAATTAGTATGTTTCTTACCCGATGTTAAAAAAGGGAGCTACGTTTCTTGCGGTTTTTTTGGTAGCTTCGGCCATTTTAGTCGTTTCAGTTCTCCGGTCAGCTTCTGTAAGATACGCATTTAGCCAATCTCCAAGCCCTACGCCAACTGCCAATGACCCAGCCGAAATTGAAATTGATTATCAATTGCCTTTCCCCGGCAGAATTTTACCGGACAGTCCTTTCTGGCCAATCAAGGCTGCCAGAGACAGAATTTGGATTGGTGTGACACCAAACCCACTCAAAAAAGCCCAACTATATCTTCTTTTTGCTGACAAGAGAGTATCTTCTGCCTTAACCATGTTTGAGCGGGACAAAAGTGAGCTTGGGGTTTCGACTCTCACTAAAGCAGAAAAATATTTGGAGCAAGCTAACTTTCAAGCAAAGGAGGCGCGTGAGCGGGGAGGGAATACCACTGAATTTTATGCCAATTTAGCCAACTCAAGTTTGAAGCACCGCCAAATAATGGAGGACATTTTGGTGGTTGGCCCGGAAGATGCGAAGCCCATTGTTATTGCCACCACCGAATATGCAAGGCAAGTTTTTGAGGAAGCAAGGATCGCTCTTGGCGAAATGGGTAGAGAAGTTCCCCACAATCCATTTGAAGAATAATCGCTTGTTTCTTTCAGGCCTTTTTACCAGCTTCACGTCACGCCTGAACTGATATTTTTTGAGGTGGATATTACCAGTTGACAGTCCAGGACTAGTGTTAGTAAATTGCACTGTGCACTATGATTAGTGTTTTTAATTAACACGTATGAAATGTCCCTTTTGCGGTAAAGACGACTCGGCCGTATTAGAGTCAAGGACTGTGGATGAAGGGGAAGCAATAAGAAGAAGAAGGGCATGTGAGAGCTGTAAAAAGCGGTTTACAACTTACGAGAAGGTTAGGGGCTCGGCTCTTTGGGTAATTAAAAAAGACGGGAAAAGGGAACCTTTTGAAAGAGAGAAAGTAAAAAGAGGCATCTTGCGGGCGATTGAGAAAAGACCCGTCAGTTTGGAACTGGTCGACGAGATTGTCGACCAAGTGGAAAGGGAGATGTTGAGTTTGGAAGATCAGGAAGTGTCAACGAGAGCGATAGGGAAAGCGGTTTTAAAAAGATTAAGAAAAGTCGACAAAGTTGCCTGGTTAAGATTTGCCAGCGTCTACCTTGAATTTGAGGATTTGAGTGACTTTAGAAAAGCTATTAGTTAAAATGCCAAAAATTTATCAAAGTAACGGACACAAAAAACTTTCTTTGGAGAACCTTAATTTTCCATCCCTGGAGAAAATGAAAGTCAAGATTGAAAAAAAAGTTGGTAAAATGCCGCCAATTCCTTCCGGGTTGCCGGTCGGGACTTGGAGTGACCAATCACTCAGGGTTCTTTCTGAAAGATATTTGCAAAAAGACAAGGACGGAAAAGTTGCTGAGACTCCCGAAGAGATGTGTTGGCGCGTAGCTTGGGAAGTGGCCTCTGCCGAAGCCCTATGGGGAAAAAATCGTAAAGAAGTTGCTGAAATTGCAAAAAGCTACTTTAGTTTAATGGTATCTCACGAATTTCTGCCCAATTCTCCTACGCTAATGAATGCTGGTACCGGGAACAACCTTCAGTATTCCGCCTGCTTTGTTTTGCCGGTTGAGGACTCAATAGACGGAATTTTTGACGCCATTAAATGGCAGGCGCTGATTCACAAAAGCGGCGGGGGAACCGGATTTGCATTTTCGCGCCTCAGATCGTCCGGATCCATGGTTGCTACCTCCGGCGGAGTGGCCTCTGGCCCCGTTTCTTTCATGCGTATTTTTGATGCTGCCACCAACGAAATTAAGCAAGGCGGTAAAAGAAGAGGTGCCAATATGGGAATTCTGCGGGTCGACCACCCTGACATCATGGAATTTATTCATTGTAAGGAAGAGGGGGGAATTACAAATTTTAACATTTCGGTTGCCATTACCGATCGCTTTATGGAAGCGTATAAAGACGACACAACCTATGAGTTAGTTAATCCAAAAACTAAAGAGGTTGTAGGGGAACTCTTGGCTCGAGAAGTGTTTGATGAGATTGCCCAGGGAGCGTGGAGAACGGGCGACCCAGGGATAGTTTTTGTTGACAGGATGAACAGAGAAACTGCAAACCCCATTCCCTCCATTGGTCCGGTTGAAGCGACTAACCCATGTGGAGAGCAACCCTTGTACCCCTTTGACGCTTGCAATTTGGGCAGTATTTTTCTGACTTACTTTGTGAAGGACAATGCCGTGGACTGGGAAAAACTAAAGGAAGTTACAAAGCTTACGACCAGGTTTCTGGACAGTGTAATCGAGGTTAATCCCTTTCCTCTGGAGCCGATTAGGAGAACGGTTCTGGCCATCAGGAGAATTGGCTTGGGAGTTGGCGGTTGGGCAGATATGCTGGTTAAGCTTGGTATTCCCTACGACAGTGAGGAAGCTCTGGAGTTAGGAGAGAAAATAATGAGGGTGATTCAGGAAACTGCCGTGGAAACCTCGCAACAGCTGGCCGTTGAGCGCGGGCCCTTTCCTCTTTTCCCGGTGAGTATTTACAAGGACGGCATTCCAAGAAGAAATTCAACGGTGACGACAATTGCTCCGACCGGGTCAATTTCGATTATCGCCCATGCCTCAAGCGGAGTTGAACCACTTTTTGCCATTGCCTATCAGCACATTGTTAAAGATAAACATCTGGACAGAACTCTCAATTTTGTAAATGAGGATTTTCGAAAACTTGCGGTAGAAGGAGGTTTCTGGAGCGAAGAGATTGAAAAGCAGGTTGTCGAACACGGAGTTGTTCGTGGAATTGAGAGTATTCCTGAGGATATGCGAAGGCTTTTTGGAACGGCACACGAAATGCACCATGACTGGCACATCAGAATGCAGGCGGCTTTTCAAAAATATACAGAAAATGCGGTTTCCAAAACCATCAATATGGACAATAAAGTTACTGCCGATGAAATTAAAGAAGCGTATCTTTTGGCTTGGGAGACGGATTGTAAAGGGGTGACAGTTTTTCGCGATGGCTGTAAAGATGCGCAGGTGCTTAACCTTGGAGTGAAGGATATAAAGAAAGAGGAAATAAAGAGTCTTGACGGCAATATAACCCTTGATAGGCCGTTTGTGGCAAGGGGTGCAACTTACAGGCTAGACACTCCGGTGGGAACGGCTTTTGTGACCATAAACGAAAGCCAGGAGGGTGAGCCGCTGGAGCTTTTCATTAATGTCGGTAAGGCCGGCAGCGACGTAGCCGCGATGGCCGAAGCGTTGGGAAGAACCATTTCAACTTCGCTGCGGTTTCGGGGCCAACTGTCTCCCAGGGAACGGGCAAAAGAGATTGCCT
>MGGO01000015.1:14625-24392 GCA_001792465.1 Candidatus Woesebacteria bacterium RIFCSPHIGHO2_01_FULL_44_10 | reverse complement strand
TTTGACGACGAGCCCTATGACGTAGAGGCTCTTTCCGAGAGTTTAAATCTTGAGTTGGAAGCGCTTTACCAACAAACGTCCTTTTTGGAAAGTGAAGCCAAAGGCAGATTTCCTGAACTTAAAACCTTACGTTTCTATGCGGCCAACTCACTTGGCCTGGTGAGAAATCTTCCCGACCTTCTGGGGGGGCAAGCAACAAAAACCTATTTAATCCTTTTCCAAAACAATATGGAGCTGCGGCCAACGGGAGGGTTCATTGGGTCATTTGCTCTAGCAACTTTCACTAAAGGTAAACTCCTTGATCTTGCTGTTATGGATGTTTATTCTGCAGACGGCCAGCTCAAAGGCCACGTCGAGCCACCTCTTCCGATTAAATACTATTTGGGGGAGGCAAACTGGTTTTTAAGAGACGCCAATTGGGACCCGGATTTTCCAACTGCAGCTGCACAAATTGAGTGGTTTCTGGACAAAGAAATAGATCGGTCTGTCGATGGGGTAGTGGCGGTTGATTTGGAAGTAGCTAAATCGGTGTTGGAGCAGATTGGTTCGGTTCATGTTGCCGATTTTAATCAAACAATTGACGCCAAAAACCTGTATGAGCGTGTCCAGTATGAGGTCGAAGAAGACTTCTTTCCGGGATCAAGGAAAAAGGCCAATCTGCTCTCTGCTTTAGCCAGCGCAATGTTGACACAAATTAGCCAGCTGAACGAAACAAACTACGTAGCCCTTGCCAAAAAAATGGTTACCAATCTTAGGCAACGGCACATCCAAGTTTTTCTGCACAATAAAGATGCGGCTAATGCAATATCTAACTTGGGTTGGGATGGGGAAATATCGGTAGCCGATTGCGCAGGGAACTGTGCAACCAGCGTCTTCGGGGCGGTTGAGGCCAATGTTGGGGTCAATAAAGCCAACTATTTTACTGAGCGGCAAATGGTCCTAACAAGCAAAGTGGCAGACAAAAAGATAATAAACTCCCTCGTGGTTGATATTAAAAACAATTCTCCGGCGTCGCTCGGGCTGGCCGGAAAGTACAAAAGTTATATACGGGTGGTATTACCCGGGAATGTTGAAATTGACGATGTGACGATAGATTCGATAGACGGTAGGCAGACCAAGAAACCAGAAGTGTTTGAAAAATCAGGCAGAGCTGAGGCAGGTGTAGTCATTGAAGTCCCCTCAGGCCAGCGCTCAAAGATACTATTTTCCTGGACTGATAAAGCAAACCTTGATTTCACCAGGCCCGGAGAATACAGAGTTTTTTGGCGCAAACAAGCTGGGACCATCTCAGATCCGGTTAGTGTAAATGTTTCCTTGCCTTTGTCTGTTGAACCAAAAGGGGATCTGGTATACAATACAAGCTTGGCAGAGGATTTAGTAAAATCCTTTTTTTGGTGAAAGAAGAATAATGAAAAAGTACAAACTAACGGCTCAGGCCAGAAAGCTAACTGGTAGAAAAGTAAAAACCTTGCGCAGGGGGGGTCTGTTGCCTTCCAATGTCTATGGCGTCAAAGTTAAGTCACAGACAATAACTGTCAAGAAAGACGAATTCAAGAAAGTATATGACGAAGCAGGGGAAACCTCAGTCGTAGAGCTGTCAGTCGGTACTTTAGTTAAACCGGTTTTGATCTCAAATATTCAGGTAGACCCGGTAACCGGTGAAACTCTTCACGTTGATTTTCGCCAGGTTGATCTCACCAAGAAAGTTACGGCAACTGTTCCTGTGGAGTTGATTGGGGAGTCACCGGCTGAGAGCCAAGCTCTTGGAACAGTGGTCCATCAGCTGACTGAAATTGACGTGGAAGCGCTCCCAACCGACTTACCCGATAAATTCGAAGTTGATATTTCTGGTTTGGTTGAAGTTGACCAGGCAATACTGGTTAAGGATTTAAAATATGATAGGGAAAAAGTTAAACTTGAGGCCGGTGAGGACCAAATAGTTGCCAAAGTTGAACCACCTCAAAAAGAGGAAGAAGTAGCACCGCCTCCTGTGGCCGAAGAAGCTCCTGTAGAAGGTGAAGCCCCTGCCGCAGAGCCGGCTCCAGAAGCTCCGGAAGTTAAGGAGAATTAGGAGAAATCTGTTTAGCCGTGTCCGCAGCTTCTTGGGCTTCCTTAGTGTTGCCTAATTTTTCCTCCACTTTGGCCAGTTCCTCCCAAGCTTGTCTGTAAGTAGGGTACTTAAAAATCATGTCTTCCCAAAAAGCTTTTTGGTTTTCCAAGTCAACTTGTTGTCCCAGAACTATCTGCCGTGGCGGCCGAAAAGAGGAGATTAGATTAAAAAGAGTCAGAGCTAAAATGAAAAAGAAGAAAATTTTAATAAGTTTACTTGACATGAGATTAATTTACAGTTAAGGTAAATTATGGACGAAAACCCACCAGCTGCGCAACCGGTTGAACCACCAGTGGTTGCTCCACCGGCACCTACTTTTCAGCAGCCCGAGCCCGTGGCTCCGGTACCAGCCCCAACAGTTTCTGCTACACCTCCGTCTATGCCTGAGGAGAAAAAAGAAAGCTCGAAGATTGTTTTGTGGATCGCCTTGGTAATTTTAGTGTTAGCCGTTGCCGGAGCCGGAGCTTATTTTGTCATGGGTGGGGGACTCTCGCCTCAACCTACTCCTGTTGCGACAACCCGACCACTTTCGACACCTTTTTCTGTTCCGACTAACGCACCAGCGGTGAATCCTTTGGTTCCGAGTGAGTCGTCTCCCAGCGCATCGGCAAGCCCTTCGGCTAGCCCAGCGGCGAGTGCTTCACCTAGTGCTTCTCCGGCCAATTACTAGTAATAAGCAAATCTTTTGTGTCTCGTGCGAAGCTTGTTGACCATATGACCTCGGTTACAAAGGGCATAAAAGGATGGGCCAGTTTTAGGCTGGTTGCCAGAACGTATTCGAGGATCGGTTGGGCTTCGTTTCTGCGGGTTTTTGTAGACTCTAAATATTTGTTGGCAAAGTCGTTCCAAATAAAATCATAAAGTTTCTCAGCCGCCTCATTGAGTCGGTATTTTTCCAATGCATTGGTTATCTTCGTCGTTGCCTTTTTAAGTCCCTCAAGAATTTTCTTGTCCTCCTCGGTTTTTGCTCTTGGCCGCTTTAGGATTTTGGGTTTAGTGCTTAGAGTTTCCGATTTGTTCATCAAAACAAATCGGCTAATGTTCCAAATCTTGTTGGCAAAATTTCTCTGACCTTTGATGTTTTCTTCTGACAGGCTACTGTCGTTTTCGACCAAGGAGCCCCAAATGAGAGCAACCCTTAAGGCATCGGCCCCATATTTCTTGGCCACTTCGATTGGATTGATTACGTTGCCCTTAGATTTGCTTATTTTTACACCGTGCTTGTCTCGCACCAAGCCGTGTAGAAGCACTGTTTCGAAGGGGACTTTGTTGGTAGCAAATAACCCGAGCATGATCATTCTGATAACCCAGAATGGCAATATATCGTAAGCTGGGTTAATGATCGCGGTCGGGTAAAAATAGTCAAAGTCACCGGGCTTATTTGTCTTGAGCGTAGCAAAGGGCCACTGGCCCGAAGAAAACCAAGTGTCAAAGGTGTCAGCGTCTTGAGTTAGTTTTTTGTTTCCGCACATTGGACATTCGGCAGGAGGAGCCCCGCCGGAGACGGTCCACTCTAAGCATTTATCGCAGCGCCAAGCCGGGATTCTGATGCCCCAAACAATCTGGCGGCTGATATTCCAGTCTTTAAGGTTCTTTAGCCAATGAGTGGCAATCTTTTCAAATTTTATGGCTTCAAATCGAACATTTTTGTTTTTAATTGCAGTAAGGGCCTTCTTGGCCAGGGCCTCAACTTTGATAAACCATTGCTTTGAAACTATTGGTTCGATGAGACCCTTATCCCGGTAGCAAACACCGACTACATGTTTTATTTTTTCAACTTTAACGAGTTTCCCCGTGTCCTCAATGTCATTGACTACTTTTTCGCGGGCAACAGCAGTAGAGAGGCCGGTATATTGTTGCGGAGTGTTGGTTAACTTGCCGTTTTCATCAACAACAGAGATTATTGGGAGTTTGTGTTTTTGGCCAATTTCAAAGTCAACCGGATCGTGCCCTGGAGTAATTTTGAGCGCTCCAGTACCAAATTTAGGATCAACCAAGCTGTCACCAATAATTTCTATTTCACGGTTAATTAGAGGAATAATGGCTTTTTTGCCGATGAGTCTTTTATTCTTTGAATCCTTGGGATTAACAGCTACGGCAACGTCGGCAAAAATGGTTTCCGGACGAGTGGTGGCAATAGTTACGACTCCATAATCGAGGTAATAAATCTCGTCTTCGCGTTCGACGTGGTCGACTTCAAGTTCAGAAAAACTTGTTCCACAGCGTGGGCAATAGTTGACAATCCGTTCACCCCGATAAACAAACCCCTCGTCGTAAAGTTTTTTAAATGTTTGATAGACGACTTTTACTATGTCGGGGTCGAGGGTAAATTTGTTTCTGGTCCAATCGCAAGATGCACCTAGTTGTCTAAGTTGATTTTCCATGATGTGCTTGTTTTGGGCGACGTAATCCCAAATCATTTGGTAAAGCGTTTCGCGGTCGTAATCAAAACGGCTTTTACCTTTTTCTTTTAGTCTCTTTTCAAAAACATATTGAGTTTCAATGCCAGCGTGATCAGCGCCAGGCAACCAAAGAGTTGGTTCACCCCTCATGCGATGATAACGGACAAGAATGTCTTGAGTTGACATTTCCCTGGCGTATCCAATGTGCAAAGGATCATTTGCATTTGGCGGCGACATAATCAAACAGAAAGGTTTTTGTTTTTTGTCTACCTTGGGAGTAAAAGCACCAGAAGTTTCCCAAGCCTTATAAATGTCCGCCTCGTATTTTTTGTGATCGTAAACTTTGTCCACAGACGTAGTATAGCAAGCTAATCGGTGATTGTTAATTGCGGATTGGCTACGATTTTTTTCCAGTCGACTGGCCGGTAATTAAAATGGGCGGCTGATGCTATAACACTTGCATTGTCAGTGCAAAATTTAACAGCTGGAACATGGAACGTAGCCTGTAGTTTTTTCGAAACAAATTCTTCTTGAAATCTTTCTCTTAATCTGTTATTCGCAGCAACTCCACCACCGAGCAAAAAGCTTTTTGGTTTGTATTTTTGGACTGCTTTAACTGACTTAGTAACTAGAACATCAACAATCGCCTCTTGAACTTCTGCCGCCAAGCGGCGGTGGCTAATGACTGATGATTGATGATTAATATAATTCAACACAGCTGTCTTGAGACCGGAAAAGCTGAAGTCGAAATTGTCTTCATTTATCAATGGTCTTGGAAAAAGATTTAATTCGGGTTTCGGATTTCGTACCTCGAATTTAGCGGCTTGGGCCGCTATCGCTGGGCCACCAGGATAGCCTAAACCAAGAAGCCTTGCGGTTTTATCAAATGCTTCACCAGCAGCATCGTCTCGGGTACCACCGATCCACTTAATATTTCCATGGTTTTTCATCAAAACCATATCGGTGTGCCCGCCGGAAACAACTAAACCTAATGCTGGAAATTCAGGGGTGCTACCTTCCAACCAATTCGCATACAAATGCCCGACCAAATGGTTGATAGGAACAATAGGCTTTTTCCAAAGGTAACTCAGAGTCTTTGCTGTTTCCACGCCAACCAAAAGCGAGCCGATTAACCCCGGTCCAACGGTTACCGCAATGGCGTCTATTTTCTTTTGTTTAGTGTCTAATGCCTGGTCGATTACGGAAGTAATTGACTTTACTTGTTGTCGTGCGGCTTGTTCGGGAATAATGCCGCCGGTTTTGGCGTGCATTTCCTGCGATGAAGCCACGATATTGGAAAGAATTTTGGTGCCATCTTCAACAACAGCTGCAGCCGTCTCGTCGCACGAAGTTTCAATTCCTAGAATTTTCACTTTTACCCCCAAATTCTTTTTTAACAGTTATAATTATTACACCAATAGCTAAAAGCAAGAGAATCCAGCCGAGGTAGCCAAAGCGGCTGAGAGTTACTTCAAGATTGTGGCGTTCAGCTCCGGCAATATAACCGACAGCAACCATGAGGGCGGTCCAAGTGAGGGAGGCGCCGCCCGAGTAGTAAAGAAATTTGCGAAAACTATACTTTTGCTGGCCGGCAATGTAGGCAATCCAGAAGCGGGTAAACCCCGCCATCATGGAGGTAGACATAATTAAGGGTCCGTGTTTTGCAAAAAGGTGTTGGGCTTTTATGGCATTTTCTTCCTGATTCAATTTTTTAATCAGTCCGGTTTTTTTGTAACCCAGAAAGTAAGTTGCCAAAAAAGCCAACCATTCACCCGTCCAACCGGCTATCAAGATTCCTATTAATGGTAAAATTTTGCTGCCGTAGGAGTAAAAGCCACCAAGAATAACAAAGACCCCAGTAGGAAAAACCCAAGCGATGGGTGTTACTTCAAGTAAGCTTCCTAGAAAGACCAATGGATACCCAAAGACAAGATACAAATTTTCTAATTTTTGAATTAAAACTACCGGTTCCATGAGGCTTATTATAGCAGCTTGTCTACGTTAATATCTCAAAGCCCATTTGTTCAAAGTTGTTGTCAAAAGTAAAGGCTGTTTTGATTTTTAGTTCTTTCATAACCACATAACTGGTACAGTCTGTAAAAGACCACTTCTTATCTTTATTAAAACGACGAAAGGCTTCCTTTGTTCTAGAAAACAACTCTGGTGTTATGTGAACCAGGTTATAATTCGCTTTGGAAAAGAACTTTTCGAAATGCAGAGCGGCTTGATAACCGCTTTTTATGAGAAGCCCGGTATACACTTCATCTAATATGTAGTCTGTCGTGTGGTAATTGAGGGCGTGGTTTTGGAATTTGTTAAAAACATTGATTGCCCTAACACGGTATTGGTCATTTTTGTCGTTTAGGGCTTGAAATGGCCCAGTGTCGACAAAGATATTTTTCATTTTTTATTTTTCGACCTTGGGAGCCCCGTATAAATAATAGTCGTGGTTTATAGCCAAGTCTCTGGGCCCTCCAAGACCTAATTGTTCGGCCCTTTTGGCCATTTCCAGCATAACCTTGGCGGTGTTCACTTTGGCTTTGTTCTTAAGGACTTTCCTTCTTTCTTTTTTAATCGGTGTGCTGAGATATTCACGGATTAACAGAGAAATAGATTTTCCTGTGGCCTGCGACAAAAGCTCAAGATCGGTTTTAGTGTTTTGGTCGAGCATAATTTGAGTTCGCTGTAACATATACACAATATGGTACACAACTTCCATCAAGCAGTCAAGAATTAATTGGCTGGCCCCGTGCCCTTGAGGTATATAGCTTGCCAGGGGCGGTAGGAACTGTTAAAAGTTTTTTGATAAATAGTTTCCCCATCTCGGGTGACGGTGTAGTTGAAGCGTGATTTTGCCCCCCAGGCTTTATAATCAATCTGTTTAATTTCTCCGGCCGGTAGAGTCGGGTCATCAACATAAAGGTCTTCGGGTGGAGGGACAACATCTGTGACGACGGGTTTGGTGGTCGTTGCCACTCGTCCATCGCTTGTTCCATAGATCTCGAAAACCAATGTCATGTTTTTAGTGTCGGCTGTAGCCTGAATCAGAATGTGGCCTGGGGTATCGTTTTTGATTTTTAAGTCGGTGGTGGGGGCATAGACCGTTGCGTCCAGGCCCGGTGGCTGATCCTGTTCATAGTAACCAACCCGGTATGAGTGGGCCCTGCGCTCAATGATTGGTAGACCAGCGTTAAGGGCCGCACGAAAAAGGGTTGTTGAAACCTGGCAGACTCCGCCGCCATCTCCGAGAACAGTTTTGCCGTCTTTAATAACGTAGGCTTCTTTGTAGCCGGTTAGTTTATCTACCTCACCCAAAGCGGCATTAAAAGACATGACTTCGCCGGGCTTGACTAGTGTCCCGTTAAGGCGTGAGGCGGCCAAGTTAATGTTGTAAACCCGGGAGGCAATTGAACCGCGAAATCGGGATGTACCTCGGCCAATTAACTCTTTGATGCCCAAATCGTTAACGCTACCAGTTGCAATTTCTGGTGGTGAAGACAAAGCAGGAATAGTCAAGGAAAAATGTTTTTCATCGGTAGTTTCAAGAGCATTAATTTTGCCTTCAAAGTTGCTTTTCAGCTGATCCGTTTTCACTTTTACCCCGTCTTTGGCTGGGGCAAACTCTTTTACTTTCCCACCTTCAAAAACAAACACAGGATTGGTGGCTTCACGGTTGATACTTTTTGTTACTTCGTAAATTTCTTCCTGGAGTTTTTGTTCATCAATTCCCCCGGTTGGGGCCAAAAGCCCCGCAAGTTGATTGTCGTTATAGAAAAATTCCTGGTATTCGAAAGTGAGGGTTAGATTTTTGCCGACAAACTTCTCAACCCGGGATTCAAATGCCGTTAATTCATCAGCATCAAGACTCGGATCAATTTCTTTAGTGGGTATGGAAATGGGTGAGTTTTTGGCAAGAGACAGGTTTTGGCCGATGGCAAGTTTTAGTGCAGGCATATCGACATCGACGCCTTTCTCGCCCGGGTTGATGACAACTTCTTTTTTAATAATTTGAGCTGAAGGATAGATGGGTTCAACAATAACACCTCCGGCAATGTCTGAGAGTTGTTTCGTTAATTTCTCATCGTCAATTTCATATCTTAAGCCAATTTCTTTTTTGCTATTTAAAAGAGAAAAAATTGTTTTGATGTCAAAAAGCCAGTTTCCGGTTCTACCTACAGCGGTTGCAGCTTGGACAGTGTGGTTGATATCGTAGGAGAAATCCAAAGAGGCAAGATCAATTTCGTAGGACTCCAGTGTTAATTTTTCCGGGGTGGAAACATTTTTGCCGATTAACAAAACCGCCTGTTCGGGAGTTTTTCCACCAACGTTTATCTCGTCGATGTAAACGTTTGGATAAATTTTGCCAAAGTAATAGGAGAAAAAAATAACCAGTGGAAAGAAAGCTACTGCGGCTACAATTGCAATTGGCAGCCGATACTTCTTCATCTTCTTCATGAGGCTAGTGTATGATAGCATTAATTATGGATGCGACAATACCGCCTTTCAATCCTGTGGTTCAGGAAACTCCTTCGCCGGTTGTTTCACCACAAGCTGGGCCGCCGCCTCCTAAACAGGGAGTCCCGAAGGTGGTGTTTTTCGTAGCAGGGGGTTTGTTTTTGGTTCTCTTGGGCTTTTTAGTTTTTAAATTTGTTGTTCCAATGTTAACCAAAAAGCCCGAAGTGGTTACCCTGACTTGGTGGGGACTTTGGGAGGATGATACCAACGTTGCGTCTTTAATTACCGAATACCAAACCAGTCACCCCAATGTCACCATAAACTACGTCAAGCAGTCTCCGCAGGACTATCGGGAAAGGCTGACCAATGCGCTGGCCCAAGGAAGAGGTCCGGACATATTTAGATTCCACAATACCTGGGTGCCGATGTTTAAGTCAGAGCTGGCAACTGTCCCCACCAACGTCATGACTGCCGGCGAATTTTCGCAAACCTTTTATCCCGTAGCGGTTTCTGACTTGACAAGCGGCACTGGGTTTATTGGTATCCCCCTGGAGTACGATGGCCTTGGCCTTTATATCAATAACCAGATTTTTGAAGCCTCGGGTAAAACGGTCCCTGCCACCTGGGATGACCTAAGACAAACGGCTATCGAGCTCACCGTCAAAGATGATCAAGGAATAATTCAACAGGCTGGGGCCGCACTTGGAAGGACAGAAAACGTCGATCATTGGCAAGAGATTCTAGCTCTGATGATGCTTCAAAACGGGGTCAGGATGACAAACCCCACGGGTAAATTAGCC
>MGGO01000015.1:14265-14614 GCA_001792465.1 Candidatus Woesebacteria bacterium RIFCSPHIGHO2_01_FULL_44_10 | reverse complement strand
TGATTACTTTAGTGTTTTTTCGTCAGTGGATGGAGTTTGGGATGAAACTCTTCCTTCATCCACAACGGCCTTTGCCGGTGGGAAACTGGCGATGTATCTTGCGCCGTCCTGGAGAGTTTTTGAGATTAAGGCTCAAAATCCCAATTTGGATTTCAAAGTGGTCCCCGTTCCGCAGCTGCCGAAACAATCATCAAGTGAGGCCAATGTGGCTTACGCAACGTATTGGGTAGAGGGCGTTTGGGCAAAAAGCCCGAATGCTGATACAGCCTGGGACTTTTTGAAATTCCTGGCGACCCGCGAATCTCTGCAAAAAATGTACACAGCCGCAGCCCGAACAAGAGAATTTGGC
>MGGO01000015.1:0-14257 GCA_001792465.1 Candidatus Woesebacteria bacterium RIFCSPHIGHO2_01_FULL_44_10 | reverse complement strand
TCCGCGGGTTGATATGCAGTCGCTTTTAGTTGCTGACCCGCTTGCCGGGGCATTTGTCGCCCAGGCGGGGGAGGCTCAAAGCTGGTATTTGGCAAGTAGGACTTTTGATGGGCCAACGGGAATTAATTCTCAAATTAGCGCATATTTTGAAGACGCCGTCAATGCGGTTAATGAGGGGGGGCGCAGCACCAAGGTGCTTGAGACAGCAGCAGCCGGAGTAGCCCAAGTTTTAACCCAGTATGGACTTACGACCACAACAACACAAGCAAGATAACAGAGGTATAAGCCAGATAGAAGTGGGGTTAGCCGCGGCGATTGCCTACCATAATATTTTTGACTATCCGTTAAGGCACGATGAACTGACTAAGTGGTATTGCGGCAGCCAAACGCCAAAACTTATTGCCCCCGACACGCTTGTTGCCAGTAAAGATAATTTTTATTTCATCGCGGGGAGAGAAAATTTGGTTTTAAAAAGGTTATTTAGGGAAAAAACTTCCGAGCGAAAAATAAAAATTGCCGAAGCCGCGGCTCGGGTTTTGTCTAAAATTCCAACCGTAAAGATGGTGGCTGTGACCGGATCTCTGGCCATGAGAAATGCAAGGGACGACTCCGATATTGATTTAATGATCATCACTCAAAAAGGAACCCTTTGGCTGACAAGGGCAGTGGCTTATTTAATTCTGAAATTGGCGAAGTTTTCCCTGAGGACTCCCGGGAAGAAAGATGAAAAAGATAAACTGTGCACGAATATCTGGCTGGACGAAACGGATTTGTTTTGGACCAAACAAAATATTTTTACGGCTCACGAGATTGCCCAAGTTGTATCTCTTGTAAACAAAGACAATACTCACGAGAAGTTTCTGGAAGAGAATAGCTGGATTGTCAATTATTGGCCAGGCACCGCGCAAGCGCGCCAGGATATTAAGAAGAAAAAGCACACGATATCACGATATCTTAATATCATAATATCTTTTGCGAACTTTCTTGCTTTCGGCCTACAGTATCTCTATATGAAACCCAAAATTACCCGCGAGGTAGTTACTCCCACCCGCGCTCTTTTTCACCCCGTTGATTGGAGTGAGGAGATCTTAAGCCGGTTTGGCCTTGCCTCTTGACAAATTGAAACCTTCTCGTTTAAAATAGCACTCGATGTCGAGAAGTGCCAAGAAAACTAGTCTTCAGCCTACAGCGGGCCATTTAATCATTGAGCCTTTGGAGGCCGCCCAAAAAACCGACTCCGGTATTTATTTGCCTGATTCTGCCGGCGAAAAACCCCAGAAAGGTAAAGTTGTCGCCGTTGGCGCTGACGAAGTAACCGATTCGGGTAAAGTGCGCAAAAGTCCGGTTAAAAAGGGAGATATTGTCATTTATAAAAAATGGGGTGGGACAGAGGTTAAAGTTGACGGTAAGGAATTGCTTTTTGCAAAGTTTGAGGACATCTTGGCGATCGAAAAATAATTATGGCAAAACAATTAAAATTCTCTGATGAAGCCAGGCAGGCCTTATTGGCCGGAATTGACGTAGTGGCCAAAGCGGTTGTTACAACCCTGGGGCCAAAGGGCAGAAATGTTGCTCTGGACAAGAAATGGGGCTCACCCAACATTGTTCACGACGGGGTTTCCGTGGCCAAAGAAATAGAACTGGCTGATCCCTTTGAAAATATGGGGGCCCAGATTGTTAAAGAAGCGGCCAGCAAGACCAATGACGCTGCCGGAGACGGAACCACGACTTCGACTCTTTTGGCCCAACAAATGAGCGCGGCTGGAATGAAAAACATTACTGCAGGGGCCAACCCGATGATTGTTAAAAAAGGCATGGAAAAGGCCGTGGCGGCGGCTGTAGATGAACTTAAAAAAATTGCCAAACCCATCAAAAACAAAGAAGAAATTGAGCAGGTGGCTATGGTTTCGGCTGGCAGCGAAGAAATTGGTGCCAAAATTGCCGAGGCTTTGGACAGAGTTGGTAGTGACGGGGTGGTCACAGTTGAAGAAGGTAAGGGCCTGGAGATTGAAATTGAATACAAAGAGGGTATGGAATTTGACCGCGGTTATGTTTCCCCCTATTTTGTGACCAACCCTGAGAAAATGGAAGCTGAAATCGAAGATCCTTACATTTTGCTTACCGACAAGAAAATTGCTTCGATCCAGGAGCTTCTGCCTTTTCTGGAAAAATTTGTCAAAATCAGCAAAAGTTTGGTGATTGTTGCCGATGAGATTGAGGGTGAAGCGTTGGCAACTCTGGTGGTTAACAGAATGAAGGGTTCATTTAATGTTTTGGCAGTTAAAGCCCCAGGTTTTGGTGACCGCAGGGATGAAATGTTGGCTGACATTGCGGTCTTGACGGGAGGCATGGTAGTAAGTGAAGCTACAGGCAAGACCTTTGAAAATGTTGAAATAACCGACCTGGGTCAAGCGGACAAAATTTGGAGTGATAAAGACAACACCAGGATTATCGGCGGCAAGGGTGACAAAAAAGCGCTGGAGGCAAGAATTGCCATGGTTAGAAGGCAAATTTCTGAGACCGACTCTGACTTTGACCGTGAGAAGTTGGAAGAGAGGCTGGCTAAGTTGGCCGGTGGGGTCGCCCAAATTAACGTCGGGGCGGCCACCGAAGTTGAACTCAATGAGAAAAAAGAAAGAGTTAATGATGCAGTCGGGGCCACCAAAGCTGCGGTTGAAGAAGGGGTTGTGCCCGGCGGAGGAGTGGCTCTGCTGCAAGCCAGAAAGGCGCTTGATAAACTGACAAGTAAAGTCAAAGACGAGCAAATTGGAATTGATATTGTTAAGGCCGCCTTGGAACAGCCCCTGCGCTGGTTGGTCAGGAATGCCGGCGAGGATGATGGTTACATTTTAAAGAAAATTGAAGAGAAAAATGATCCGGCCTTTGGCTATAATGTCCTAACCGGAGAATTTGGCAGCATGATTGAATTTGGCCTTTTGGACCCCTTGAAAGTGACTCGCTCGGCACTACAAAATGCTACAAGTGTGGCCATGATGGTTTTGACCACTGAAGCCTTGATAACTGATATCAAGGAAGAAGAGAAAACTCCAGCCATGCCCGGTGGCGGTATGGGCATGTAAAACTCCTTGACTTGGTTGGTTTATTGTCGTTACACTTAAACCAATGCCCGAGAAAGACAAAGAAGAGGAAAAAGAATCTCCAGAGAAAACCCCGGTGGAAACTCAAGATGAGGAAGTGGTGGAGGAGTCTCGACCCAAGGCGGTGGTTGAAGAAGTCAAGGAAACAGAGCCGCTCCAGGAAGAGCAACTGAAACCAGAAGAAGTAGAACCAAAAGCCAGTGGTAATTTTAAGGTTGTTTTCATTACAGCTCTCATTACCGCCATTATTGTAGCCTCTTTAGCCGGAGGGATTTACGTCTACTTAAGTGGCGTTGGCAAGCTACCGGAAGTATCTGGGGAAACGCCCAAGCCCGTACCGACCGTCACCCCGACTCCTACCGCAACACCGGAGCCCGAACTTGATTTAAGTGTTTATAAAGTTCAGGTTCTAAACGGTAGTGGAACAGCAGGCGCAGCTGGCGCGGCCGAGGAGCTTTTGGTTAATACGGGATTTGTGGTTGAGGACACGCGAAACGCCAAAACTTTTGACTTTACCGACACGGTTATCCAAGCTAAGGAGAATGTGCCGGAGGCAGTCGTTGATGAGGCTCAAACCGCGCTTGAAGATGATTACACCATTGAAATCGGTGATGAGTTACCTGAGACTTCTGACTACGACCTGGTAATCACCGTCGGCTCCAAGTAACCGTATTAGCAATTGACTTTGTAATGCGTTGTGTTACACTTCATTTGAAGTGAAGGTTAACTGCCTCATTTGGGATAAATGGAACGTAGTTCATATTGCCCGGCACGAGGTTACCCCGGATGAGGTTGAAGAAATATGCCAAGGAGATCATATTTCTGAAAAAGGCTATTCTGGTCGCTTACGTTTGGTGGGTTACACCCAAAAAGGTAGAGCTTTAGGGGTTGTCCTGGTGCCTAAGGGCGATGATATTTTTTATCCAGTGACAGCTCGGCCTGCCAGTCGAAAAGAGAGAAAGAAATATCTCGGAACAAAAGGAGGTGAAGCCAAGTGATAAAAACTAAAAAACACATTCCAAAATTCAAAACAATTCAAGAGGAAGCAAAATTTTGGGACAGCCACGATTTTACTGATTATCAGAATGGTTTTAAGCCTGTAAAAATTGCTTTTGTCAAGAACTTGTCAGAGGGAGTAACGGTGCGTTTTGACAGAGAAACACTTCAAAATCTGCGCTACCGAGCAGCTCAAAAAGGTATCGGGCCGACAACTCTGGTTCGGATGTGGGTCTATGAGCGTCTCAACCAGGAAGGTGCAAACCGATATCCTAGAGTTGCGAACTAAATCACCGTCGGCTCAAAATAAAGTTTACAGTTCACTGTAAACTGTAGATGGTGTCAAATGAACAGACCATCTTCATTGTCGGGCCCAAGTAATTTAATTCTCAATCTTCAGCTTCTGTGCAATCCTGGTGGTTGACGAAGTTTTTCTTTTCTCGTCCAATATTAATTTAGCTCCGACTCCTGCAGCATCACTTTGCTTCTGTCGCCAATATTTATCCGCCTTGTCATTGCTTATAATAAAATTCGGTCTGATTTTTTTGTAGATTTTTCTGTACTCGCCACCAGCGGTGTCGGGATTGTTAAAACGTATTATTGTTTCTATGGGAAAGATGAAGTCTATAGTTGATAAATCTGATAAGGTTTCTGCTCTTTGACTAAGCTTGTGAATAGGGCGATTTTTACCCTTGGTGATTTTGATTGATTGGTCGTTTTCCAGACCAACAACCAAAACGTCAACGTGTTTTTTAGCAAAACGAAACAGTTCTATGTGACCAATATGAAGGATGTCGAAGCAGCCGGTGATAAGGCCCACTTTTTGACCCTCTTGTCGTAGGCTTTTTACGATTTTAGCTACCTCATCCAGTTTCTTGATTTTCCCCACTGGCTATATAATAACATCGTGTGGAAAGAAGCAGAGAGGTTTTTAAGAAGAGATAAATATTTGGGGCCGTTGGTGAAAAAATACGGCCATTGCGATATTGGCAAAAGAAAAGAAGGGGATTATTTTGCCAGCCTCGTGCGAGAGATTATCAGTCAACAGCTTTCGGGAGCTTCAGCGACAGCAATACGCAATAGACTAATCGGAAGATTGGGAGGGAAAGTAACCCCCCAAGAAGTTCTTCAGTTGACAATTGAGGACTTGCGAAATTGTGGTTTATCTTACGCCAAGGCGGCTTATGTTCAGGATTTGGCTGAAAGAACGCTTGACGGGAGATTGAAAACTAAGATTCTTGACAAATTACCAGACGAGGAAGTTGAGCGAGAGTTGGTGGCTGTAAAGGGAATAGGTAAATGGACAGCCGAGATGTTTCTGATGTTTACTTTGGCCCGGCCGGACATTTTTCCAGCCGACGACTTGGGGATCAGGAACGCGATGCAAAAATTAACAGGTAAAGATATGACAGCGGAAAAGATGGTCAAGTTTGCAACTCGTTGGACATCTTGGCGGACAGTGGCCAGCTGGTATTTATGGCAAAGCCTAGAAAATGGTTAATTACGCGGTAAAACGGTAAACGGGTTTATGGTGTGGCCGTTTTGGTACACCTCAATGTGTAAATGGTCACCAAAAGCACGGCCCGAAGTCCCGACTTCACCAATTTTAGTGTAAGTGGTTACTGCCTGGCCCTCTTCAACATCAATTTTGGATAAATGAGCGTAAATTGAGGACAACTCGCCGCTGTGCCTCACTAAAACGGCATTCCCCAGTGCGAACTTTGAATGGTCAATACGCTCCACGACTCCGGCAAGAATGGGATTAACCGGATCCCCAGTGACGCCCTCAAAGTCGACCCCCGGGTGGGCAAAATGGTAGCCCTGGTTGACAATGGCCGGATCGACTGGGTAAGCAACACTCCTTTGGGTGGTTATGTGCACTTCCTGGTTGGAAATAACAGTTGATTCAGGCTCAAGTGTATCTTGAGCTGAAGTTGAGCCCGTTAGAGTTGAGCTGGCCAAAACAACCAAGGCCAGATTTGAGCCCAGAATTTTTTTAATGTTTTTGTGCTCAAAGATGTGCCTAAAAAAGCGTGAGAATTTGTGGCCACGGCGAGCCCTGCGAAGCTCACTGATATCAGGGAAAATGCCTTCGCCAACCTCTCCTCGCTTTTTGACCAGTTTAAGGTCTAAGCGGTGCTTGGGTGACAAATTTAGAGAAATTTGTAACATATTGGGCAGGTTGCCTAGCCTGAAGCTAGGCACAAAAAATCCCGAATTACTTCGGGACTTCGTGATTCTACCCTATAAAAGTACCAAAAGTCAAGTTTTTAACGCTGAGACCAGGACGGGAATCGAACCCGTGCATCGCGGTTTTGCAGACCGCAGCGTTTCCACTTCGCCACCTGGTCGGGGCAGGTATATTTTATCAAAAACCTACTCTTTATGCTTGAGCTCACGCCTCCTTGGCCTTAACGATAATTTTTCTCGGTTGGGCGCTGGGCATTTTGGGAATTGATTCACCCTTTCAGTACTCTACTGGCACTCTATCATCACGAGTGCTGATTTGTCAAGAGAATTTGACAGTTCGGACCAGATTTACCTATAATTCGTACATCCTGCTCATTCTATGCAAGCAATTACACTAGATGGTATAGTCCAGCGCTGTATTTTTTTACATGGCCTTTCCGGAGCAGGAAAAAGTGAACTGGTACAGGCTCTAAGAAAAAACTTGGGGGATAGAAGTGTTTTCCACTTTTCTACGGGTGACTATTTCAGAAAGCTAAAGGCAAATTTGGAGGTTAGAGAAAAGATGAGACAGGGCTTTGTTCCCACTCTTAATGACATTGTTCCACTGATGGTTAATGACCTTAAGAATGTTTTGCTTAGGTGGGCAAGGGGTGAAGACATGGTTATTGTGTTTGATGGCGCAGTAAGATTTGGGGAGTATGAGCGGGATGGCAAGATCATTCCTTCACAATTCGAGCAGTTGGCAGAAACATGGAAAAAAGCGATAAAACTTGCTAAAAGGAGTTCAATCTTCAGAGATAAATTGGATATCGAGCTTGCTAGTGCCATTGTAGAGGGAATTTCTAGTTATGGTTTTCCTAATGAATTTCTCGGCGAGATAACATTTGAAAAAATAATGGCCCAAATGTTTAGGGAGATTTCAGTACACAATTTAGTGGATGTTACTAGAGAGGGAGCTCAACAGTTGATGAGGCTTCGCCTACATAAGAATTTAGCCAAATTAGCTGAGTCTCTGCGGAAAAATAATGAAAAAGTAAACAGTAAGGTTGCAGATTGTTGTGAAATTGCGAGTCAAATATTGGCGGGCAGGGTTATAGTGCAGAATGAGAAAGTTGAAGTTGTATCAAGCGATGAAACGTACGTACCGGTTTCTGTTGATGAAACAACCTTAGGGCTAATGGAAAAGGCTCTCGATGATTTAAAAAGAGAAGCTGCCAATGCTTTTGGGGTGGATGAAAAAGAAACTTTTATTGAGACAATCGAACAGACGTTGGGAGACGAGGGTTTTAGGGGAATTGAAGTTCGATTTGACGATGAGCGGAAAGTAAACAGAGATGAAAGAGTTGACCAATTTATTAAGAGTACTTTGACTGGAGTTTTGGTTTCTGAATTGGAGTATGGTTATGACACCACAACGGGAGAGGTATCTCAACCTGGAGGCACTAGATTAAGGATGATTAACGGTCCAGACAGGGGGATAAGCTACCAGGAACTAACGGACCAGATTGCTCCCCAGATGGCTAGAATGATTCTGAGAAGAGTTTTCCCGGATCGGTTTGAGGTGGGTATAGTTGGTGAGCGCTATCTGCAAATGTCTTCAAAAGAAAGAGCCTAAATGAGCGGAGTTGAGTCACTTGTGAAAAATGTTGTTTGTCAAAGAGTAATAAGTGAAAAGAGATTGCTGGAAAGCGGTTTTTTAGTTTTAGTGGCTGAAGGTTGCCCGGAAGAGGTGGCTGAAGAAATTGTTCTCAGAACAGAAACTTTTGGGACTGGTTGGTTTTACAACTTGCGTGCAGATGTCCCAGCCAGACGAAAAATTTTTTTTGTGCCGTTGAAAGTAGACGGTGTAGAAACAGTAGTGATCAAAGAAAAAGCTCCTATTGTGGTGGGTAATCCTTTGTTGAAACACCCCACCTCGAGTGTTATTCATGAGATAAGGACCGCAATGGTTCTTGGGGAAATCGTCAAACGATTGGATTTGATAGAAATAGCTGTTAATAAAAAGGATCTAATAATTAATTTTTCCGCCCAGAGACCACTTGGAGCCTTGGTTGATTTGAATAGTGGTCAGAGATGGGGATTTTTTGATTATGTAGAGGGGGAGAGTCCGAGAGTTGAAACAAGCCGTGTTGGAGGTTGGAATTATTTACCTGAAGAGAGAAGAAAACTCTATGGACAAATCCACACCGCGCTCGAGGAGGTTGGTAAGGCTGCTTTGAAGGCCGGGGTGGAGCCATGGGATTTAGGTGTACATCAGGTTGTTCTAGACATCAAGAAAAATATCGTTGGAGTTACAATTTTGGATACAGAGGAATATAGCTTGAAAAAGAGTGGTCTATGGAAAGGTAATTCCTTGCCTCCTGTAATATTGTTTCCTCTTTTTTAATCAAAACTTGTCTTTTGTGCTTGAGCAGCTTTAGTTTTAAGGAAAATTTTGCTACACTTTCTCACTGTGCAGACAAAGAAGCTACTAACTTGGGGGTTAATGGTGATTGCTGTTTTGATGGTTGGAGCGGCTGTCTACTATTTTTTTTTGAGACCCAAAGGGGCAGGGCTACTAATTGAAAGTGATCCCGTTTCCCTTGTTTTTATCAATGGGGAACAAGTCGGTAGGACCCCGTATGAAGCTACCCAAACTCCGGGAGAAATTACCGTCAAGTTAGTGCCCGAGGCTAATGAACCGCTTGCTCCCTATGAGACGAAAGTTTCACTGGAACCTGGCATCAAGACGGTTGTGAGAAGAAGTTTTGGAGCCACTGTTGACACTTCTGCGGGGGAAGTGATTTCGTTTGAAAAAATGGGTAATGACCAAATAGCGATCTCAGTGGTTTCAAGCCCGGATGCAGCTCAGGTTAGCCTTGACGGTCAAGTCAAAGGCTTCACTCCCATAAAAATTTCAGATGTGACAGCAGGAGAGCATCAACTGGCCATTTTTTCTCCTGGTTATGGGCAGCGGACTTTTAGTGTAAAAAGCGCGGAAGGTTTCCGTCTGACCGCGGTAGTTTCTTTGGCTAAATCCAGTGACCAACCGGAAGAATTGAGTGTATTTGAAGATATCAAAAGAGATAATGGAGAAACAACCAAAAAAGTAAAAATAGCCCAAACCGACACGGGTTTTTTACGGGTTCGGGAAGAACCAACAACAAATTCCCGTGAAGTTGGCCAAGTCAAGCCGGGTGAAACATATGATCTTGTTGAGGAGGACGAAACAGCCGGTTGGCTCAAGATAAAATTTGATAATAAGGAGGGTTGGGTCTCGGGCGAATACGCTACTATACAGAGTGAGTAGAAAGCCCGCCATAAAGAATCAGAATTACCAGAAGGACCCAGACGACCACGCTGGTAACCAGCGCCGCGTCAGTCAAAAGCAGTTTTTCCGGCGCCTCAGCTTTATTTTTGAAAATTAGAGCTTCGTACCGCATAATGCCAAAAATGGTTACCGGGATGGTAATCATTAAAAGTTTGTTCACGGTTGTCGTCCGGGAAAGCTCAGCCAAAAACAGCCAAACCGGAGTGGTTGCCTTGGGAGATTCGAAAAAAGTAAAAAGGGACCAACTCATCCAGGCGGCATTGCCAAACATGGTCACGTAGGAGCTTAGTAATTCACGGGGATATTTGGAGAGGCTGGCGCGCGTTTGACTTTTTTTACCCAGGGCCCCGCTTTCCGCCCGTCTTTTTCCTGAGGCCAAAAAAAGTGCTACTGAAATGACGCACAAAAGAAACCAAACCGATAAATGCGCATCGATGACAAAAGCACCGGAATAGACACGGATAATAAAGCCGGTGGCAATAATGATAATGTCCAAAATGGGCAAGTTTTTAAGATATAAAGAATAAAGCGCCTGCATGACTAAGTAAATTAAAAGCAAAATGAAAAAAATGTGGGATAAACTTTCAGCCAAGAAAAGCGCGACGGTAGCCAGAATAGCCGCAAGGATAAGACCCTCCAAACTTGAAATTTGACCGCTGGCGATAGGCCTATTTTTTTTGATCGGATGAGCCCGGTCGGCGGCCGCGTCCATTAAATCATTAAAAACATAAGTGGCGGAGGCGGCTAAGTTAAAAGCCCAGAAAGCCCAGAAAATTTTAGTGAAAAGAATGGGGTTATAAAGAGATCCAGAAAAAATAAGCGCAGCAAAAATCGCTAAATTCTTGGTCCAATGCACCGGCCGCATGACCCTGGCAATGGCCACTAATTTTTGGACTTGGGTCTGTATGTTAGCCATAGTATAATTCCGCCTACCAGCACTCCTACACCCACAATTGTATAAATCTTCCCCAAAGTATTCAAATTCAAAGCCATAATTCCCAAAAGTCCGGCTATGGCCCAGTAAAAAGCGGCTACCGCGGGTTTACTCCAACCCAGGTCCAGAAGCCGGTGGTGAAGATGCCCTCGGTCGCCCCAAACGGGGGATTTGCCAGAGACCACCCTTCTTATTATCACGTAACCGGTATCAATAAGCGGTACTCCCAAGACCACAGCCAGGACACCGACTTTAGAAGTAGAGAGAATTGCCAGAATGCCCAAGAAGTATCCCGCCAGATTACTGCCACCAAACCCGGGCATGATTTTTTGGGGATAGGCGTTCCAGGGTAAAAATCCGAGATATGCCCCTGTTGTAATTGAGGCCAAAATAATAACCGGCCACTGGGCAATGTCGGCAGAATAGTTGAGTGAAAAGATGGCAATGACCGCGGCGGCGATAGCGGCAATGCCGGGCAGTTGCCCATCAACGCCTTTGGCGCCCATATTAAGAAAATTCATGAGGGCCACGATCCAAATAGCAGCGGCAATGTCGGGCAGGACCCCGTAGACGGATAAATCAATTATTCCGTCAAAAGGATTTGAGACAAAGCTGATGCCAATGCCGGAAATGATGGGCGCGCTGGCCGCTAGAAATTGAACCACCAGCCGTAAATAGGGATTTAAATTCCATTTGTCGTCGGCGATTCCCAGGAGGATGATAATGCCAGCCCCAGACAAGATACCAACAATGTGTTTATCAAGTGGAAGAAAAAAGAGAGTGGCCATTGCCATGGCAGCAAAAATTGCCAAACCACCGCCTCTGGGAACTGGGTAGTTGTGAATTACCTTGGGGTGGCGGTGCAAGCTCGGATCGTCAATAATGCCAAGTTTCCAAGCCAGTTTGATGACAAAAGGGGTAACAAGATAGGCAATCAAAAAAGCCACAGATCCCGGAATTAAAACCAGGGTTTTGATATTCATATTGGTAAATTTCCCACCAAAAACATAATTTTAATTATGGTTATTGTAGAAAGAGTAGTTACCGCGACTATTGCCCCGACCAGCGCCCTTTGCAAGAAATTGTCTCCAACTAACTTAGTCAGACCAACGTTGATGACAACCAAAACAAGTGAAACAACGGCAGGGATCATGAGCCAGATGCTCTTGGCAAGCTCACGTTCTCCAGCCGGTTGACCGTAAAAAAGTGGAATAACCGGAGGGAGAGATCTTTGCATTAAAATAACTAGGAGAACAAGGAGTAAGTTCACAGCCAAAACCGGGACCACAATTTTATAGAAAGGGATACGCTTGAGCATGAATTCGTCAGCTTATTGTATCAGAGACGGAAAGATTTTGTAGATTTGAGCCTCGGAGATGGTGGCGATTAAAAGATAATCTTCAGCGGCCAATTGTTTTAACTCTGGAAATGGGGAAGCGTCTGGAAGAATAACAATGTAGCTTGGTGGACTGCCGGTAAGTGTGCTTACAATCTCTTCTGGTGAGGAAAAATCTCTGATGTGATATTCGGCAACGTATTTAATTGGAGGCAGGCGACGGGCCAGGGCATAAATGGGTGGCGAGTCACCCCAGACAAAAACCTTTTCGTCCGGAAAGCTTGACTGGGTCAAAAACTGGGCGATTGCGTAGTTGCGGTTGACGTTGCCGTCAAAACGATTGAAATATTGTTCACGATTAATTTTCCCGACAGCAAACTCCACAAATCTTTGATAATAGGGAAGAGTTGGATAATGCCAGAACTTATACTTGACCGGGACAACCAAAACCAAAAGAAGAGGGAAAATTGTATAGACCTGTTCAATTTTTTTGGCTGCGACCAGTATGCCAACCAAAATCGAGACGGGAGCCATTATTTGTAATAAGTAATGAGAATAGGGCCGTTCGGAAAGGGCCACGGCAAAAAGTCCAAAGAGCACCCAGGCCGTGGCCAGAACGAACGGCTTGGAGAGTCTTTTTTTGGCTAGCCAAAGTCCTAGTGTTGCCGTTGCCACTATGCCGGCGCGAATCAAAAGTGGTGCATTTCGCTGTAAAAATGGCAGCCGAACGTCGCCCGGCCTGAAGGAAGACAGGTAACCAACATTCTGGCCAAAAGCGGCCGTAATGTATTGTGGTAAAGCGCCGGCAACCCAGAACCAGATGAAAGTTACAGCAATTGGTAACAAAAAACCCGTCGCAACCAAGAGAGACTTTTTCGCAATAACTGCACTATTTTTCAAATCGAGTTTTTCGGCAGTGATTGCCCAGAAAAGGACTATAACCGGTATCTCAAAAGCGGCCGGGATTTTAAAAAGTGCAGCAATGGAAAAAAGTAAGCCCCCGACAAAGAGATTTCGGAAAGTGTTTTTTCTGGCAACGAGCACGTAGAAAGCAGCGATGGAAAAGCCGATCAAAAAATTTTCGGCGTTGGCAATCTGACCTTCAAGGAGAGGCAAAGTTGTAAGTAGCGCAAAAAAGATGGTTGTAACCTTGATAAGAAATTGGTTTTTGCCAAAAAGAAAGTTCACTAGTTTCCAAAAAAGGCCAATTGTAGTAAGCGACCAGGCTGCCAAAATGGCCCGAAACCAAAAAACGTTGCCGGCGACTGCGGCAATGAGGTACAAGAGTGGGGGTTTGTTGTCATGAATATCTCTGTAGAGAACAAGCCCCTTTCTGATAGCGTTGCCCAGCGTTAGGTAAATCATTTCGTCGCCGTAGCTAAACGGCTCAAAAAATGACGGGATGCGCAAAACTAGAACAATGGCCAGGAGGAGCATCAACCAGCGGGGTAAGTAAAGCTTTTCAATGGCGTCAATTAGCTTTTTCATACCAAGTGAACTTCAAGTCTCCAAAAACTTTTGTTTCACTTTCAGTATAGCCGACCAGCTCCAAGGGTTCAAAGTCCGTGGTCGCAATAGCTCCGATCCTGAAGGGATTGTTTCTTCTGGGGACAGGAAGAGTGTTTATAATGTCACCCTCCCGCATAAGGGCCGTTCCCACAAAGAAAGGGAGATCACTTCCATCGGGTACATAAATCGGCGCGGGAATGCCGTAATACTTTGACTCCCAGAGCTTATGCCGACCCGGATCGGCGTTGATCACGTAATCATCCCCCCGGCGGGACTCGCTAACGTATGCAGCCAACTGGTTAAAGGGCGGTTTAGCCGGACGAGTAAAATAGTGCCAGGAAATGAAAGCAAATAGTCCAACCAGAATAATTTGTGGGACTTGGGCAAACTTTCTTGGAATACTGGCAAGGATAAGCATAGCCGCTGGGATGGTGGCAATAAGGTAGCGGTTGAAAAATATTGACTGGAAAAACTGAGAGACAGCCCAAACGGTAACAATGGGAACGACAAACCAAGCCAAAAGGAAAACTGATTTCTCTTTTTTTTCGTTCCAGCGCCTCAGCAAAACAAGAGTTAAAGCAAAAACCAGTGCGGGGATGGCCAAAAACTTGCCATTGCCCCGGGCTAGATAATCAAAAACCAAGTTGTAAAGGTCGGCAACGGTGGGGATTGTTAACCAGAAGCCTTCAGACACACGGGTAACTTGGCGGTAAAGGGGGATAACCCAGGGAAGATAGAGAACACCAACGGCCACAAAAGCTTTCAGCCTTTTAACAAACAAGCCCCCCTGGCCTTTAATTAGTTCGTAGACCGACCAGAGAACCTGAACCGCAATGGCAAAGGCGGCAAAGTGGTGCGAGTACATGGCAAAAGCAGTGGCGATA
>MGGO01000014.1:49886-49973 GCA_001792465.1 Candidatus Woesebacteria bacterium RIFCSPHIGHO2_01_FULL_44_10 | reverse complement strand
TGAAGGAGTGGATGTGAGCTATCCTGAAGTAGCTTCGACTCGCCCGGGTGGGGAGACGATTTTTATCGGAGTGAAGAATGGGGAGGG
>MGGO01000014.1:39772-49830 GCA_001792465.1 Candidatus Woesebacteria bacterium RIFCSPHIGHO2_01_FULL_44_10 | reverse complement strand
AGGAGCAGGAGGCGACGGATAGCGCTAGTCTGGCCGCCTTTCGAGTTGAAGTTTACCACGACGCCAATGGCAATAATCAGGCTGATCAAGGGGAAGAGACTTTGCCCTGGGCCGGGGTGGAGATTAACTTGGACAAGATTTCCACCGAAATAACCTATGAACTTGTAAATGGCTGGAATTTTATCTCTTTCCCCATTATTCCCTCCTCAATTCGCTCAGCAGCTGAGCTTGTTCAAGATGTAGCCGAAGATGGAGGCTATGTAACAACTGTGGCTACCTGGGATGGAGACAGGTGGGGTGAATATTCTCAGCGTGGGGATACACATTTTGGCCACGATTTTTTGATTGAGGCTGGCCGGGCATACTTCCTGGAAAACCATACGCCCGCGACTTGGACGGTGGCGGGGACAGCTTTACCGGATGATTTCCAATTACCCATTGTTCGAGGCTGGAATGGAGTGGGAATTCCGAGTGGAAATTATACGGCAGAGAGGGTTTTGGATGCGACCTTGGCCGAGCAACTTGCTCAATGGGACTTTGGCTTGTGGGATGTCTTTGTTAAAAGGCTTTTTGCCCCGGAAAATATCCAGACTTATGGCTTTGATTTCGAAATTAAAGACAACCAAGGTTACTTTATTTACGCGAAACAAGATCTATATTGGAAACCATGAAGTTCACACTAATGCCAAAATCAAGAATCATTGTTACCCTTTTGGGGGTGGCTTTTCTGACGGTGGCTGTCGGGGTAACAAGCTATCTCACCCAAAGCCGTCAGAGCCTGCGCTCACTGGCTGGTGGGGCTGAGGTTCCCAAAGAAGTTAAGATAACAAATTTAACAGAAAACTCCGTTTCTGTATCCTGGATAACAGACGTGGATGTAATTGGAAGCGTCAACTACGGTATAGACACCACTTTGGGTGTGACAGCGCTTGAGGACAGAATCGGGGCCGCTAAAACCAGTGTCCACCACGTAACCTTGAAACCCCTGCAGCCTGCTACTACCTATTACTTTAAAATAAGCTCCGGTAAGGGCCAATATGGGGAGGGGGCAAATGCGTATGTGGTTAAAACGCCGAGCCTGATCGGTACGCCCCCGCCGCCCCAAACGGTCTATGGAACGCTCATTAACCCGGATAGTAGCGTTTTTGGCGGCCGTGGAGTAGTCTACGTTGATACCCTGGGTGGAGGGACTGCCTCAACTGTCATTAACCCCGCCAACGGTAACTGGTCGGTGTCAATTTCAACGATTAGAACGAAAGACTTGAACTCGTATGTTAGCTTAGGCAACAATACTTCGCTGACCCTTTTTGTCCAGGCAGGTGAGGCAGGGACTTCTCGGGCGACTGTAAAACTAGTTCAAACCCAGCCGGTGCCGACCATGACTCTGGGAGAGACCTACAATTTTGAGCCCACTGATGTTTTATCTACCCCCAAACCACCAACCACGCCAACCTCATCAACCAGTGGGACTAAAAAGTGCATTACGATTCTTGCGCGCCGCCTCTGTCTTCCGTAGTATAATAGTTAGTATGACTAAGACTTCTGTTTTGGCAGCTTTTGTTGTCGCCGCGGTAGCGACTTTTTTGGTGACGGCGGGTGTTTTGGCCCAGACGGCGCCGACGCCCGCCCCCCGTGCGCGCACGGTGACCCCCACTTCAACACCAACGCCTGAGGCTGCCTCCAAGCCAGATTTGACTAAAGAAACCGCAGAAACCCTGGGACCTCTTGAAAAGCTTCTTAAAGAGCAGAAAATCGGGCCCGTTTACACCAACCCCTTAAAGCACGCCATTCGGGCCGCAGTCGAGGCGGGAGTTCCTGCCAACACAATTGTCCTGCTTCTCCTTTTACCGGTCGTAGCGGCGGTTATCGCTGCCACTCGGCAGTTGATTGGGCTTCGAGGTTTTGGCATCTTTTTGCCGGCGGCCCTTTCGGTCGTATTTATTTCCACCGGACCGGTAGCGGGTATAGGACTCTTTTTAGTAATTGTTTTTGTGGCTACCCTCGCGCGGATGGTCCTGAGGACTCTCAGGATCAAACTTCAATATTTGCCTCGGATGGCTCTGCTACTTCTTTTCGTTGTTCTTGGAGTTTTAGGAATCTTATTTTTGTCACCCTTGACCAAAAGACCAGATTTGACCGGTGTCAGCATTTTCCCAGTTCTCATTTTAGTCCTTTTGGCGGAAGACTTTAGCAAAGTTCAGATCGGCAAAAGCATCAAGACCGCGATTAACTTGACGACCGAGACGCTGGTTTTGGCGCTCGTTTCCTACCTATTTTTAACTTTTACTGCCTTGCAGCGCTTTGCCCTGACCAACCCGGAGATTTTAATCGTTTCGGTGGGAGTTTTTGACTTTTTGCTGGGCCGGTACGTTGGTTTGAGATTTATTGAATATTGGCGGTTTAGAAAATTAATATCTGAATAATGGCTAACCTCTCTTCAGTTTTGGGTAAAAACGCCCGCAGTCGCCTTTTTTCCTACCGCAGTAATACTGCCAAGGGCAGAAGGATTGCAACTTCCAAGTTGTGGGCTAAACAAGTTTTAAAGCGGGCCGGTATTCCCGTTCCCAAAACTTTTGCTAAATTCAAAATTCCTGAGGATACTACCAAGTTTGATTGGAGTAGCCTGCCCGAGAGCTTTGCCTTAAAGCCCAATAAAGGCTTGGGTGGTGAGGGGATTATTGTGGTCAAAAAGCGCGCTCCTGACTACACAAAAGAAAATCCGGTTTGGATGACAATTAGTAAACAGAAAGTATCAGCCGAGGATCTAAAACTGCACGTCCTGGATATTTTAGAGGGGGCATACAGCATTAACAACGTCCCCGACAAGGCTTTTATTGAGGAGTTTATTGGCCGGCACAAGGCTTTTAGGAAATACGCATATCGCGGCTTTCCGGACATCAGGGTTATTGTCCTAAACTTTGTGCCGGTCATGGCCATGCTCAGGGTTCCCACTAAGGAATCGGGAGGCAGGGCAAATTACCATCAAGGAGCGATTATGATTGGAATTGATATCGCAACCGGTATCACAACCAGAGCTTTTTGGCACAACCGTTACATTCGTTACAAACCGGAAACCGAGCGCAAATTAAACGGCATTAAGATTCCCAATTGGACAAAAATCCTTGAATTGGCAGCCTCTTGTGGTACGGCCGTCGGCCTTGGTTATTACGGGGCGGATATTGTTTTGCATCCTACCGAAGGTCCAATGGTCTTGGAATTAAATTATCAGCCGGGGCTTTCAATTCAACTGGCCAACAAATCCGGGCTAAAAAAGAGGCTTGAGCGGGTTGAAGGTCTGGAGGTCAAAGATGCGGAACACGGGGTAAAAATCGCCAAGGCTATTTTTGCGGCACGCTTTGCCACCCGGGTTTTGGCCAACGAAGGAATTAAGACGATTCATGTGTGGGAGCAGGTGAAGATTTTAGGTCGCAACAAAAAAAGGCTTGAGGTGAAGGCCAAAATCGATACCGGGGCGTGGAGAAGTTCAGTTGATCGCACGTTAGCCGCCGATATGGGGCTCTTAACCGACGCTAACACGCTTTGGTCAAAAGTTTTTAAAAGTGGTTTGGGAATACAGGAAAGGAAAGTCATCAATATTACTTTCTATTTGGCCGGGCGGAAAATTAAAACCATTGCTTCAGTGGCCAAGAGAAGCCACTTGCGTACACCCCTGATCATCGGCCGGCGTGACCTGGCGGGCTTTTTGGTTAGTTCGAGGAAGAATCCAATATGAAAATTCTCATTTTCACCAAAAAGGAAACCCAGTTCATAAAAAAAAGGTTGGTTGACGAAGCTCGAGAAAGAAATCACCAGATTACTCTGGCTAGCTATGAAGAGTTAAGATTTAGGATTGGTGACAAGTTTGGGATTTTTACTTCAGACCAAGAGCTTGGGGATGACTATGATGCTGTAATTTTAAGAATAGCCCCGTCGGGAGTAATGGTCTATTACAAAGATTTGTTGGCAAGATCTCTTGGTCAAAAAAATTTTGTAGTGAACGGGGAGTCTTTTGTTAAGTGGCCATATTTGGGCAAAATCACTCAGAATTTCCTGTTGGCCCAAGCTGGTTTGCCAATTATTCAAAGCCAAATCTTCGCTCGGAGGAAGGAGCTGCTAGCATCTGATTTTGAATTTCCACTGGTGGCTAAAAAACATTTTGGTAAGCTCGGCAACAGTGTTTTTAAGGCTCAAAGCAAGTCGGAATTAGCAGAAATCTTGGGAGGGCAAACTCCGGAGTTTTTAATCCAGCCCTTTTTGGCAACGGGTGAGGACTATAGAGTAATCGTTCTTGGAGGTAAGGCCTTGCCAAAGGTAATGAAAAAGGTTGCACCCGAGGGACAGCTTGCTACAAATATCAGCCGGGGTGGGATAGCCGTGGCTGAAGAAATTAGTGATGAACTCAAGGCGTTATCAGAAAATGCTGCTGAAGTTTTTAAGGTCGACTATGCCGGGATTGATATTATGTATGATACAAATGGTAAGCCACACATCTTGGAAATAAACAGAAGTGCGAATTTTTCCGGCTTTGAGGACGCAACCGGCATCAATGTGGCCAAATTGACAATAGAAATGATTGAAAAAAAAGTAAATGGATAAATATCAAAAAATTGCCGCCAAAATAATCTCAACTTATGAGACTAATCTTTTTGCATTCAGAGAGAAATATCAGTACCATTGGGCGGCGAGGCTGTATAGAATAACAAAAAGCGATCGTTATCTCCATCCTATTTACATGGATTTTCAAAAAAGAACTTTGCGGTGGGCACGAAAAATTTCACACTGGAAAGTACTCCTGCCGGCTGGAAAGATTGGCAGAAAAATGCTTGATAGTTTTGATCCAACGACTCCCAAAGACAAAGAGAAATACGAGCTTTATAAAAAAAGACCAGAGGTTTTATTTTTCCTCAAACTCAATCACTATCTTTTTTTGACCAAAGTTTATGGTTTAGACAAACTGGACGGGTTCAACAAATACTATTTAAAGGCAATTAGAAAATTAAAAAACCAAAATTTTGAAAAGATACTGTTGGATGAAAAACTGATCAGAGCAAACCCCTCGATTGTGGCAAATAACGCCTCCTATCTTTCCTACTTGGGGATAACTAAGCTGGAAAGGCAGTTGGCTGAGGTTTATAAAAGAATCTGGCTTGATTTCAGTCCTCAAAGTAAATCTGATTGGCAGAACAAGGTCTACGCCCTAACTCATTTAATTATTCCGGCCACGCATTTTTATCAGCGGTTTGTAACCAGGGGTCAATTCAACTGGATTCTGAAGTATTTCGAGAAAAATTTTGACCAGATAGTTGAGAACACCAACCCTGATGTTATTGCTGAAGTTGGGCTTTGCTTCAAACTTTGCCAACATCAAGAAAGTGAAGTTTTTGAAAAAGCCAGGGGCATAATTGCCGAGAATTTTGACGCCAAGAGAGGCTACATCCCTAGAGAAGATAACCCCGAGGGTCTTGAAAAAGCTGAGCATAGAAATGCCATTGCCACACTGCTGTTATCTGATTACCAGAAATTTTTTCCCGGCCCGGATCTTTATGAATATATGATTAACGGTAAGCGGGAGCTCTTTGTCCCAAAAAAAGTTGAGTGGTTTGGCATTCCCGAGGAGGATATGGTATAATCCCCGGAGATATGGGTGAAAGACCAGAAGATCTGTTAAGGGAGCAAGCTAAAGAGATTGCGCAAAAAATGGTTGAAGGCGGGGCTGAAGACAAAGTTTTGTCTCAAGTTATTTCCCCAGCTTTTATAGAAAGAGTTGGGAAAGCCACTAACAAGGTTATTGCTGAGGCTGATAGTTTTGGTAATAGGGAGTGGGACAGAAAATATGCGCATAGGGACGGCGTTATCAAAGCTGTTTTCGGCCCGGATATCTTGGAGGGGTTTGATACAGCGACGCCTAGAGGTAAGAATGATCGAAAAAGAAGAAGAGTAATTTTGACGGCTGCTATCGATGCAGCACAAAAGGGAGATCCGCAGGTCTTTGCAAACAGGCTTCAAGACAATATCGCTAAAGGTAAGAATAGGGGTAGTTATGATTACCAGACCATGGCAATTCGAGAAAGACACCTCACCAAGGCAATTACAATTGTTTTAAGTCATGCTTGACAGATATATTTTTGTGAAGCAAGCTTAGTTGATGAACTTAAAACTACGGCGTTTTCATTTAAGAGTAATTTCTTCTTTGTTAACAGATATTGCTGCAGGTTAATTCTTGCCTCGTTGACGATTCGCAACCCCACTATATTGACAGCAACTTACTTTCTTGCTAGCCTGTACATAGGTTTTGCGTTCAAAGTTGAAGAAAACCTAGAAAAGTATGCCGGATCTAACTGAATTTTTTTCGAGAGCAAATATCGGTCTTGGCTTAGCAATCATTACTCTGATGATATTTTTCAAATTTTTTGCTAAGTTTCCTGAGCAGAAAACTTCCCGAAAATAGTCTTATTTAACCTCTACCGTGGCTCCCGCTGTTTTCAATTTATCAGCCGCGTCTTTGGCCTCTTCGGCTTTGACGTCTTTGACGATTTCAGCCGGCAAGTTCTCCGTCATGTCCTTGGCTTCTTTCAGGCCCCAATTTTGATTGATTTCGCGCAAAGCTTTGATGACGGCAATTTTGTTGTCACCGGACGCTGTCATAATTACGGTTTGATTGGCTCCTCCTACGGCTTCTTCGGCTGGTGCCTCAGCTCCCGCTGCTGCTGCTGGAGCGGCTGCGGCCATAGGCATAGCACTTACACCCAATTTCTCTTGCAAAGCCTCAACTAATTCGGACAATTCCAAAACAGAAAGTTTGGCAACTTCGTCAACAATTTTTCCTACATTTTTTGATGCCATTAATTGTCACCACCTTTCGCTTGACCCAAAACAAAAACTAATTCCTGCATTTTTGCGTTAAGGACAGAAACAATTCCGTACATCGGGGAAACCAAAGTTCCAATGACCTGGGCGGCCAAAACTTCTTTTGAGGGTAGACTGGCAATTTTTGTCAGACTATCTTTATCCTGGAAGCTGCCTTCCACAATTCCAACTTTAAAGGTAGGCAGCTCAAACTCGCTTAAAAATTTCCCTAAGACTTGGATGGGCGAAATGGCGTCTTCACTCGAGAGAATTACTGCAGTTTGGTCCTGTAAAATCTCGTCGTTGGCCAAATCAGCCGTAGCTTTGGTTTTGGCAAAAGCAAGCTTCAGAAGAGTATTTTTAACCACGTTCATTGAAGCCCCGACGTCAGCCAAGCGTCTTTTTAGCTCCTGCTGAAGCTTGACGTTCATGCCGGCAAAATCAACCAAAACGATAGATTTAGTTGTCGCAAGTTCTTGTCCTAAGGACTCAACCTGTTTTTCTTTTTTGTCTCTGTTAGTCATAAAAAAACGCGCCCAAGACGCGCTAGCTTTCTTCCTCGGCACGACTTACTTTTTCTGCGTACTGTCTTAGGTAAAAGAATAATAACAAAAATTTCGAGTCGGAGCAAGGCCCAAATAATTCCTTGACAATATCATAATACCATGATATCGTTTTAGCATGAGAAACTTAGTGGCCACAAACATCAGATTACCCAAAGAAGATTTAGAGATGTATCGCCAGATGGCAATTGAAGCCGGCGTGAGTTTCGCCGAGTTTACTAGAAAAGCATTGGAAGACAAAACCAGGGCGGTCGTCTTTGGGGGTAACAAAATTAGTAAAAAAAGCGCAGCTCGAAAAGATGAGTCCATTTGGAAGTTAAAACCTTTTAGTTCGGGGATAAGGGACGGTGCCAGAAATCACGATAAATATATTTATGGCGACCCCCACAACGTATAGATGAACAAAGTGCTAATGAATACGGCCGCTTTTAAAGCTGTTTTTGACGAGTCAGACGAGTTTCATCAAGAGGGTTTTACTGTTTGGCAGGACTTGAGAAAAGATAACTTTCAGATCTGGACGACTAATTTTATTTTGGATGAAACCTTTACTCTTTTTAGATCCCAGTTGGGAAAATCTAAGACTCTCAAACTGCGGAATAGCATTGCTCAAAGTTTAAAAAGCATTAGGATAATTAGGATCTATACTGTCGATGAGAAAAAAGCTTGGCACTATTTTGAAAAATTGCCGGGCCGGGGAATTTCTTTTACCGATTGCACCTCCTTTGTCATTATGAAACGCAACGGTATTAAAAAAGCTTTTACTTTTGATCGTGATTTTGCCGAAGCGGGGTTCACAGTTATTCCTTAAAAGGTATATAGTTGTAAAAAGCAAAGCGATTAACTATAATCGCCCAATGGGTCGGGAACTTTTAGCAGAAATTCGTCGGCAGAATGAGACCGATTATCAAAAGTTGGTTGGCAGTGTGATGTCGGTTGATTTAAAAGTTCCAACTGAGGATGTAACGAACTTATTTGAGCTAATGAATATTAGCCCTATCGAGATCGGTGAATTACCAGATATAAAAGTTCCCACAGAGTCGCTGGATTGGCTTAGTGACCCCAGGAGAAGGAGATTGCAAGTGGTTTTTGCCGCAACGATGGCGCACCTGACAAAACCAATCGCAACTGTTGCCAGGAATTATATCGAGAAGAAAGATGGTCCACCCGCCCGCTTCTCTCTTGAAGTTGGTTTTTTTGGAGAAGAAACTGGTGTGAGCAAAATTGCAATTAGGAAGATTAGAACGATGAACCTGGGGGCCGAGGGCGAACTAAAAACTCCATGGGAAGAGTCTTCTTTTAAGGGTGGAGACCTACCTTTCAGTGAAGACAGTCGGATTTTGGAAGGAAAGCTTGTTCCAATTATACGCAAAATGTCCTTAGACGAAGTAGATCAATTGTGGCAAATTGTTAAGACGCGAGAAATGGATCTCGTTGGATTGCGGGCTTACACAATGAAAGAGGTCAAAGGAAATGTCTTTTTACACGATTTTCGTGACGACCCCAACTTGGGCTTAAGCCCGGAAGCAAAAATAATTCTCGAAATTTATCCATCTGTGATAGACAAATATCAACCTAGGCCATCCGTAATGACGACTTTAAATGCTTATATGTCAAAAGATACCCGCCACATGATACGAATGCTGGGTGACATTTTATATCTTTTACAGGCAAGTCCGAGAGTTGATTGGATGATTTTTCTTAATTCCTTTTCCAAAAGAGCGCGAGGAGTTGGTAATAGGTAAGTTTTATGAGGGAGATAGATTTTGATGTCACCGTCGTTGGCGGAGGTATCGCTGGATCTGAAGCGGCAAGAAATTTGGCTAATCAGGGTTTTAAAACTGCTTTGATTGAAAAGAGACGAAGTCCTCCTGAAAAATCGTTATTTGTGAACTCAGACCTACTACCCCAAGATTTAGTTTCAAGACTGGCTGAGCGTGGAGCGATAATTCCCGTGCCAAACCATCTGCTTATAAACACAGATGATTCCAGACGAAACTGGGGAAAAAGAGAGGAAAGCAGTCCGCACTCGACGTTTGCCGTTTTTCATCCACCAATAATCGAAGATGCTAGAAATCGCATGAATGGTGAAATTGAACAAGTAGATGGTTCTTATAAAGGCTCTTTTGAAAACTACGAGAGAGTTACAACCCAGCTCTCAAATGAACGTTTGATAATAAGCGACTTTTTGATCGATGCCTCAGGTGATTTTGGCATTGTGGGTAGATTGCACCAAGTTGAAGGTAATGGAAAACTTATGGTAGAAGACGATCCTTTGGTTCTGTGGCTGAAAGGTGTGCGAGTCTTTGGGAAATTTGAAGAAGGTCTTCTTATTGATCCGATTGGTTCAAAAGTCGGTTTAAGTTGGGTGCTCCCGTATTCAGCAGATTATGGAGATATTGTTTCGGCAGATATTTGTAGGCTTTCTGAGTTAAAATCAAACCTTAAAATAAGACAGCAAATATTTAACAATTTGTTAAAATACTGTGTAGTCCATGACTTGTGTGAAATCCGCGTCGTTGAGCAAAATCTAACAGGATTTATTAGATGCGAACCTATATCACCAGCGGTTTCCCGAAAGTCAGCCAGAATGTACCAAGTTGGTGCGTCAGCCGGTATGGGTTCTCCGCTGATGGCGGAAGTTGTTCCCGC
>MGGO01000014.1:13247-39765 GCA_001792465.1 Candidatus Woesebacteria bacterium RIFCSPHIGHO2_01_FULL_44_10 | reverse complement strand
AATTGGGCAAGTAGACTTGCTGAAGAGATTGCAAAAGGTGCAACGCCGTACGAATTTTACCGGAGGTGGAGATTCGAAAAACCGATGTTTCCCTACGACCTGGAATTAGCGATGTTAAAAAGGAGGGTGGTAAGACAAAAAAAGGGGATTTATGGAAGTAACCATCCAGTATATCGGGCAATTCTTGATTATTTACCCGATGGCGAACAGAAGAAGGTTCTTTCAACCAGAAAAATCTCCCCGCGATACTGGCCCAGAGTTTTGGCCGCAATTGCAGACAATCCAGAATTGGTCCCAAACCTGGCTGAATTGGGTTTTTACTATGGGGGAGTTAAAGTCAATAACGCCTTAAATGGTGGCTAATTAACTGCCAATTTGACACTTGGGCCCATGGTGGGCTTCATGTAGGCTTTTATGATTTGGCGGCGGTTGATAGCCTCAAGCAGAGAATTGGTGTTTTGGGTTAACTCGTTTTCTTTTTGGCTGACTTTGCCAACCACAGTATGAATTAACGGGGCTTTCTTTTCAGTTTTGACGACAACGGTATCAGCGGAAAAATTTTTAGCATCCTCAAGTTTTTTAATTAAGCTCCCGTTTTTTGGATTTGGCATCAAACCCCTTGGCCCCAAAAGTTTGGCAAAGGGGACGAGTTTGGGCATCATGTCGGGCGTGGCCAACAAAACGTCAAAATCAATTTTGCCAGCTTCTAACTTTTTGATTGTGCCCTCATTAGCGATCTCAATTTTCTTAGTCTTACCGGTAGAATGGGGAAGACTAACTTGAACACTCAAACCCTCTTTTTTGACAGTTAAATGCAATTCTACCGTTCCATCAAATTTGCTGTAACTGGTACTTTTGACTAATTTTACCGCTTCTTCCAGGCTGTAAAGCTTAGATTTATCAATTTTTGCTTTGGCTTCTTTGTATTTTTTCGAGCGAGCCTTTGGTTCGCGAGGGCCCCGCGGGGCCTTGGCGACGTGGGGTTGCTCTTCGATGATTGGCCCTGCTTCTACAGTGGCTACGCGCTCGCCGCCCTTTAGTCCCACGCCACGAACGGCCTTTTTTTTGGCTTTCTTTTCCTCTTTCTCTTCTGAGACGTTTATTGTTTTAGTCTTGCCCATTATTCAACTTTAACTCCCATTGATCTGGCTGTGCCTTCAACAATTTTGACGGCGGCAGCAATGTCTTTGGTATTCAAGTCTTCCATTTTGTCACGGGCAATTTCCTCCGCTTGCGCGCGAGTTAGCTTTCCGACAGTTTCCCGGCCGGCCAGACCACTGCCTTTTTGAATGCCTAATTTCTTTCTGATCATCTCCGCAACTGGGGCACTTTTTAACTCAAAAGTAAACGATCGGTCCTCATAGATGGTAATTACGGCCGGGATCATTTGGCCTTTTTTGTCGGCAGTTTTGTCGTTGTACGCCTTAACAAAATCCATAATGGCCACGCCGTGTTGACCCAACGCGGGACCCAAGGGAGGGGCGGGAGTAGCCTCTCCCGCAGAAAGATTAACTTTGATAACGGTCTTAATCGGTTTCGCCATTTAATTAGCTCCCTCAAATCCCGATTAAATCGGGAGGTGAGGTAGAGAACAGTATATCATTTTTGCTTTTTAGTCGCAATCATGATAAAGTCTTCGGGAAAGACACTTGACATCTCTTTTTGACTGAACTGTGTTCGGTCTTCTGCCACTTCGATTTTTAGTCCTAGTGATTTTAAGGTTGTATGAAGGTCGTGCAGCTCGTGTAACTTTTCAGTAGTAATATAAATTAGACCATCTGGACCAAGGTGATTTTTAGCTTGTTCAAGAGCGTTGTACCAATTAGATCCTTTTTCTGAAGAGAAAATGCTGGGGTTTCTGATAATTATCAATTTCGCACGAACAGGTTGGTTTTCCAAGTCTAGGTAACTTTTTGAATCACCAGCATCACCTCTTATAGTGCGAAGTTTCAGATTGTGAATTTTCTTGAGAAATTCAGCGGTTTCAACTGCAAAATCATCTTTGTCAATTGCCAAAAAAGAAGCCTTTGGAAATAGCTGTTTTAGTGGCCGGAATTCGTCCCCTGCTCCAAAACCGATATCGATGATTGTAAAATCTAGATCCATATTTTTTTGAATCCAACCTGGGTGGTTGTTGTTTAGAAGCATAGTAAACCTGTCAATGAAATTTTGTTGAGTAGGCAAGAGGGTTTCCGAATTTTCCATTTTTAATTTAAACTTTCTGTACCTGAAGAAAATCAAGTTCCACTGGGGTTTCGCGGCCGAAGATGCTGACCAGTACTTTAATTCTCCCTTTTTCCTCATCCACTTCATTTATAGTTCCCAGAAAATCTGAAAATGGACCGTCGGTGATTTTAACCGCCTCACCAATTGTTAGTTTGGTTTTGAATCTTTTAGCCGGGGCGGCAACGAACTTTTGGATATTTTCTACCTCCGCGTCTGAAAGGGGAGACGGTTTATTGCCGGCGCCGACAAACCCCGTAATCCCGGGAGTGGTACGGACAGCCAGCCAAGTAGCGTCGTCAATAATCATTTTGACTAGTAAGTAGCCGGGGAAGATTTTTTCCTTGACAGTTGCCTTTTTGCCCGACCTAATTACTATTCTGTCTTGGGTTGGGACTAAAAGCTCAAAAACACGGTCTGTTAAACCCATTGTTTCGACCCTTTGGCGCAGGGTTTCTGAGACCCTGGCTTCGTGTCCGCTGGCCGTGTGGACGACATACCATTTAGCACGGTCGTCCTGACTTTTGTTGACGATAATGTGGCCCGGGATTTTTTTGCTACCGGTACCGCGCTCGTCAACTACGTGTTCCTTTTTGTCCGTAATTTCTTTCATTTAATCAGTGTTTCCAGCAGTTTAGTAAATCCAAAATCAATACTACCAATAAAAGCCGCCATAATGGCAGAAATAATAATGACAATCAAAGTTAATTTGACCACGTCGGAAAGCTTCGGCCAAACCACTTTTGAAAGCTCATCAGCAACTCCGGAAAAATAACTTACAAATTTCTTCACGGGAACATATTGTAGCATGGTAAGCTATACTGTTGCAATGAGTTTACCTGATTTTTATTAACTTCGTGAAAACTTCGAGGAACATGCCAGAGTCAAGAATAATCATTAATGACTCCGAGAAACTTACTCAAAAGGCTCATAAAAGGCCATTCTTATGGCTTTTCATCTAGTTTTCCTCTTTTTCAAGCTCAATTAAGTGCTCTACGCGTCTTTTTTGTTTGTATCGCCTTCTTGAGGGCTTTTCGTAACGAATCCGGTCTCGATAATCAGACATCTTCCTTGAAGATAATTTCCTGAAACGAGAAATGAGCTTGTCTTCGCTCTCGCCTTTTTTCTTTATGACCACGACCACAATCAATCGCCCCCTCTCGTATTATTTCTATCATCATCCAAACCACCTCAACAAAAGAATTATAACACACCCTTTCCTTATTTTGGGGATTTTGGTAAAATTGTGCGCATGGAGAGTTTACTGATAATTCCGTACAGGCAAGATCATTTTAATTTGAGTGATAGGCCGCGGAAATATGGTTTTGAGGCGGCGCTGACGGCAGTTGAATTAGCAGCAGAAATTATTAACGCAGGAAGCGATCGGACTTCTGAGGTGGATTTTCAATGGCGATTGGTCAAGAGGGTTGAATCTGACGGGCACATCTACTCGCGTAATCACTTAAAGGAAGCATTGGAAGCATCGGCTGAAAAAGGTTCTTTTCAAAATGCTTGGGGAAGAACGAAATATGCGATGGTAAACGCCTTACTATGGCGTGACCCACAATACCGTAATAAGAGTTTTCAAGAAGCTGCTCTTGATCGGAGCTTTACGCAAACTTCAGCGGAAATTATCCAGAGAATTGATAAATTAATGGCTGGGGGCGATCATCAAGCTGACGATGGTGGTTTAGGAAGATTAGCTGCCTGGCTGGAGAAACGTTAGATTAAAAATTGTCGATACAACACTCTTAAGCTTTCCCTTTTTGTTTAAAATTAGGTAATCGAAGTTTGTTTTGAATTTTTTCAAAACCTCTCTATCTTCTTTTAATCTAAGCATAAATTTCTGAGCATCGAAATCGGCCCCGTCGCGCTTTTTAGCACGAATTCGCGCCTGATGCATAGTTTCGGTTTTTATAAAAATAATAGTTGTCTTTTCAGAAATCTTTTTGGATAAGATTTGTCTAATCAGCAATCGAATTTTTCCCCGCTCCCGGAAAGCCGGTGATAATAAGCAAACATCCCGATTTAATTTTTGATCTCATCGAAAATTTCTTTGACCTGCTTAGTTAAATATCTTTTGTCTTTGGTATTCAAAATCGTATAGCCGGCTAGGACGCCTCACTTTTCCCACTCCCGGGCAGCCCGGTAATGCAAACCAATTTAGTATTCATCATAAGTAATTACGTCAGTAAGAAGAATGGTATCGTTGATAATTTGGAAAGTAATTCTCAGATTGCCCTCTATCCACATGGCGAATTCCTCGGCCCTTTTCCCTTCCAGCTTGTGTGTTTTTAAGGATGGATGGGTGGGATTTTGGATAGCTATGGCTAGTTGTTTGCTTACTTTCTTTTTGAGTTGAGGATTTTTACTGATTCGCTTTTTTAATTTTTTGTCAAAATAGGAGGTGGAAGAGAGCCTCATAAATTATTAAGATATTTGTTGATATTAGTGATTTCATTGGTTTGTTTTTTTTGATAGCTTCGCAATGCTTGCAAGGCGACTCTTTCCCTTTTTTGACTCATTCTAAAAACGGGGATGGCAACGTCTTTGACGTCGTTTATCACTAAGTTTCGGACGTAAGCTGCCAAAGTAAGACCATATCTGTCGGACTTACTTTTGAGATAAGCATAAAGCTCCCCCGGTAAAGTGACTTTTATCTGGCTGGTATCAACGGCTAAATTGGTCATGCTACAATATTAGTACCTGGATAGTCCCTTGTCAAGTACTTTCTTGGTACTTCAAAACTAAGTCCACCAAGCTGATAGATACTACTTATTAGTTTCAATTCCATTTGCGAATTATGTTATTATGAATAATGAGCGATAACCGAATGCTTCAGATGGTTTTAGATAAAGTGACCTTAATAGATAAAAAGGTGGATGGAGGTTTCAAGGAGGTAAGTAAACGCTTCGATGAAACAGATAAACGGATAAATAAATTGGGAATTCAGCTTGCAGAGCTTGAAGATGACGCTCCGACGATGGAGGAACATGAGGACTTAGAGAGAAGAGTGAAAAAAGTGGAGCACCAAATAGCTTCAATTTAACCGCCAAGTTGGAAAGTGCATGGCGGGCAATTCGCGCACGGCAGCCCTGGATGGAAAATATTCGAACTTTTTACGCTCAACCGACTTATTCTCCAGTCTATGCTTGTTAAGCATACTCCGGAGATGAATGATTAATACTACGGAAAGTTCTGCTACAATATCTCCAGATGAAAATAAAAATCCCGCAGATAAGCCTTCTTTCTGGTAACAAAATTCCTAAATTGGGTTTGGGGACTTGGGGTATTGGTGGAGGACCCACAAAAGACCACAATAATGATGATAAAGGGCAAAATGTAATAATTATCCCAGGTTTCACAAGTGCTACCGACAATATTTCATTTAAATCTTTGGGCGAAGAATTATCCGCCAAAGGATTTAACGTTATTAAGATAGCTTGGCCATATTTACCCGAGGATTTAGGTAAATATAATTTTACAAATACAATAAATTATTCCTCGGAGGTTATTTCTAAACTTGAAAATAAAGGTTTTGTTTTATTGGGTTTTTCAATGGGTGGAGTAATTGCGACAAAATTAGCAACTCTTTTTCCCACTAAAAAACTTGGTTTAATAGTTAGCCCGTATCAAGCTGGCAGTGAAGACGATTTGTCTGGAAAATATAAGGAGTGGAAGGCTTCGGGGTTCAGAATCGCGAATTCGACAAAGTATGGAGAGTTAAAAGTCCCATTCTCGTTTATAGAGGATGCCCGAAAATACAATGCACTTGAAATGATTTCTAAAGTTGATTGTCCAAAATTATTTATCGTTGCCGAAAAGGATACGAAAGTTTCCAACAATGCTTCAAGAAAGCTATATAACGCTGCAAAGGAACCAAAAGAGTGGTGTCAAATTCCAAAAATGGAACATAAATACCAATATCAATCTCAGGAAATGATAGATAAGGTCAATGCAAAAATTATTAAATTTATTAACTCGTAAATATTTGAAGACTAGATTTTTATGGACACACTAAATGTAAACATAGCGAAAGTTTTTGTAGACGATAAAGGAGAATTTGGAAACCCAGTCGGAATTGTGTTAAACGAAAACAAACAATTCAGCGATGAACAGAAACAACAAGTCGCGACCAAACTAAATTTCAGCGAAACAGTGTTTATAGACAGTCTTGAAAAAACACCGATTGTTAGTATTTTTAACCCACAACACAAAGTTAAGTTTGCAGGTCACGCTGTCTTGGGTACAGCCTACTTCATTAAACATTCCCTTGATAAAGATATTGATTCAATAAAATGTTGGGATGAAAATGTTGCTGCAAGATTTGAAGAAGATAAAACATATGTAACAGCTCCTCTTTCAATTATGCCAGCGTGGAACTACGAACAATTGGATTCAACCAACCAAGTTGAAAGATTATCCAAGGAAGAAATTACACAAAAGAAGCATGTCTTTGTTTGGGCTTGGATAGATGAAATAAAAGGGTTAATCAGAGCCAGGACTTTTGCTCCAGATTGGGGAATACCTGAAGACCAAGCAAACGGTTCTGGTTCAATACTGCTTGCCACCAAGTTGAAAAAGCAGATAGAGATTTTGCATGGTCAGGGTTCGGTCATTTATGCTCGGCCGATTGGTTCAAATTTAGCTGAAGTTGGCGGCTTGGTAAAACTTGGTAAGAAAATTGAATTGCGAAATAAATAAGGACTTATATTTATAAAAATACAATGTTATTATGCAAAAGATGAAGAAAATTATTGTGTTCGGGGTTAAATTTGACGACCTTCAAAAGAAAAGGTTGGAAAGATTAGGTGAAGTTGAGTATGCTTCCAGCCCGGCTTCAGCAGAAGAACTTGTAACAAAATCAAAAGGCTATGATGTCATTTGTTCAGACGGTTCATTTCTTTTTGATAGTCTTCCAAAGTTGAAGAATGTTTTTGTCACTTATCCGTTTATAGAACTTGGAGCTTTTAATTCTGAAAAACTTAAGAAAAATGGAGTATATGTTGCAAACACACAAGGGAGTAGTAGAGAAACTATCGCAGAGTGGGCAATGTTTATGGTTCTGGCTCTTTTCCGTCAATTTATTCCATTGGTTAGAACTAAGAAGCAGCCGGAATTTCAGCTCTATGAAAGCTTAGTGGGAAAGAAAATATTGATAGTTGGGAAAGGAAATATCGGAACTAGAATAGGTGACTTATGTACAGCATTTGATGCTAAAGTTGACTATTTTGTTCATGGGGACAATCTCTTGAAAAAATCTTCTGATGCAGATATGGTAATAAACTGCTTGAATTGCAATTCGTCTACTAAAAATCTACTTAATGAAAAATTCTTTACATCTCTTAAGAAGGGAGCTTATTTTGTTTCCTTTGTCCGTTATTACACCTATGATATTGATGGTTTGATTAAGTCAATTAATGCTGGTGTTGTTGCTGGAGCGGCAATTGATTGTGACCCTGAAGAAGTTTTTGATACTTCAAACGCTTTCTATAAGAAAGCTTTGGCTAACCCTAAAATTCTGGTAACACCTCATGTTGCTTTCTCGTCTAAATTCGCTTCCGCTAATGGCCGAGAGTTTGCTGTCCAAAATATTGAGAACTATCTTGCGGGTCATCCAAAAAGAATTTTAACTAAAACATAGCATGAAAATAGCATTAGTAATGGGTTCTTCAAGAGGTATTGGGCGGGCAATCGTCATAAAACTCCACCAGGATGGTTATAAAGTGGTTGTTACTTATTGTTACGATGAAGCTGCTGGGAAAAAAGTATTTAAGGAAATAAATGAGGAGGGATTGTTAATTAAACTTCATGGAGGTGAGGAAAGTAGTATTAAGGAGGCTGTTAAAAAAGTAGACGATAAATACGGTCATTTGGATGTGCTAGTAGTAAGTGGTATGCATGATAGGCCGCACGGCTTCAAGGAAACTTCTTATGAAGATTGGAAGTTTGTGTTAAACAGTAAATTAGATTCCTCATTTTTAGTTCCTAAGTATTTTTACCCTCTGCTTAAAAAATCAGAGTCGCCCCAAATAATTCTTAACACTTCAAGTGTTGATGATAAACCACAAATTGGAGCCTTGGCTTATTCTGTAGCTTCTGCAGGAGTAACAAACCTAATGAAGGCTATGGCAATAGAGCTAGCTCCAGAAGGTTTCAGAGTAAACGCTGTCTGTCCGGGAACAACAAGAACTGATAACTGGATTGGTTTCGGACTTGAAGACGATGAGATGTGGGAAGGTTTTGCAAAATCAAACCCAATGAGAAGAGTCCCGACTCCGGAAGATATAGCAGAGGCTGTTAGCTATTTAGTTAGCGAAAAGGCGAAATATATCAATGGTCTGTTTTTGTATGTTGACGGTGGTAATCGCCACAGGGGTTGAGATTAATTGTCTACAACTTATCAATAACTTCTAGTATTTTCTTAGGAAGCTCTGCTATGGTCATTGTTATAGAAACCGTTTGTTCGTTCGTCCCATTGGTACTTTGTTCTGCAAGTCGATTATAAACTTCACGCAGGACGCCAAGAGCCTCTTTTCTATTGGCAATTTTTGCTAAGGATTCTTTAAGATATATCACACCAGAGAAAAGAAGAAGAGATACACCAGTTACAATTAAAGCCCAGCCCTTGTTTGTTTTAGAAAAATCAATGAAGAAAGCTGCCATAAACGATAACATAGACCCAGAAAATGAGATAGTGCCGATGGTTCCTAATTTTTTTACATCACTAGGCAAATTTTTAAGATTATACATAATTGACAATTATACTCCGCAGATATGATACTTGTTTAGTATATTGGGAGGTAAATTTCAAAAAATTGTTTGGTAGCATCTTCGTTTACTATCCGATATATTTCAAAATCAGGGACATTCTTTCTAACTTTTATATTTTTAAGACGGCAATACTTTTCTAATTCTTTCCAAAATAGGGAAAGGAGACTTCCTGAGCCATTGTGAGTATAGGTAATGACCTTGCCGGGGTTAAACTTGATGGATTTAACTGTATCTTTATAATCTTTTTTAATCTCCATTCCACTTGTTGCCAAAGCTCCGACTTTAATTCTACTCTTCTTGGGTTGATAAGTTGGGTCTTCAAAAATAGCCAGGGTGGTAAAGTTATTACCCTTCTTTTCAAACATGCCAGCTAGCTCTTGGCAAAATTGTCCGATTTTGGCATAAGAGCCGACTTTTTCAATATAATAAACATCAAAAGGTAAGAGTGTCTTTGTTTGGGGATTAACCATAGTTCCATTAGCCTTTAGGTTAGTCAAAAACTTATTCAGATTGTTTAAGTTGAATTGGAGTTCGTTAATTTGTTTTTGTATGAGCATCTTTTTGGTGTTAAATAGCTCCGGTAATTTTCCGTCCCTTTTCAAGTATCTTTTTATTTCATCCAAAGGGACACCGAGAGTGGATAGGAGAAGTATCATTTGGTAATCAAGAACCTGTTGCTCCTCATAAAAACGATACTTCTTACTGTTTATTTTTCTAGGCTTAAGCACTCCCTTTTCATCATAAAAATGAATGGTTCTTTTGGTTGTGCTGGCCAGTTTTGCTAGCTCTCCGGCAGTGATTAAGTTACCCATATTTGACTATTACGTTACGTAATACTTTATTATATGTCTTATCTAAGGAGGTGTCAAGCCTATGGGTTCTATTGTCATAAAAGGAGCTAAAGAGAACAACCTGAAAAATGTGGATATTATTATCCCCAGAAATAAGGTTGTATGTCTCGTGGGTGTTTCAGGCTCAGGAAAGTCAACTGTGGCCTTTGATATTATTGCCCGTGAAGGAGAAAGACAGTATTTTGAGTCTCTGCCTAGCTATGCCCGTAGGTATTTACCCAAAAGTAACCGCCCGGATGTAGATGAAATTAAAGGAGTCTCAGCCTCAATTGTTATTAGCCAAGATAGGGTGAGAGGCAACCCTCGTTCAACTGTGGGAACCTTAACTGAAGCCTACACCTACCTTCGGATGCTGTATTCACGGGTAGGGTTACCTTCAATGGACTCCTCCTACTACTCGTTTAATCATCCCTATGGAGCTTGCAAAAGATGCAAAGGGTTGGGTCGAGCGGTTGAGGTTGATGCAACCAGGATTATTGACAAGGAGAAAAGCCTCAATGAGGGTGCCATTCTTCTTGGGGATTATTATGTCGGTGGCCGCCAATGGAGCATTGTTAAAGCCTCGGGTTACTTTAACATGGACCTAAGGCTAAAGGGCTACTCAGCCGAAGACTTAGACCGCTTGCTTTATGCTGAGCCCGAGATGCTTCAATCAGTGAGCGGTGAATTTATAGACCGTTGGACCTTCCAGGGTGTAGTACACAGGATTATCCATCGCAACAATAACACCCACCGAAGCTTGTCTGAGCGTGACATGAAGTATTTTGAGTTGGTGGATTGTCCCGAATGTCATGGAGGAAGGCTAAATAAAAAGTCTTTGGAAGTGAGACTTAATGGGAAAAATATTGGTGAAGTAGCCAACCTGCCTCTGGATGAGTGCCTAGCCTTTATAGAGAGTATTAAGCACCCTAACGCTGTTGCAATTAAGCCAAGACTAATCGACCAATTAAAAGGATTATTAGCAGTTGGAGTTGGTTATCTGTCGCTCAATCGGTCAGCTGATACTTTATCTGGAGGGGAGGCTCAGCGAGTTAAAATGGCCAGACAATTAGGTTGTGATTTGGTGGAGACAGTTTATGTTTTGGATGAACCTACGGCAGGGCTTCATCCTCGTGATGTAGGAAGTGTAATTAACAACTTGAGCAGGCTGCGAGATACGGGAAACTCCGTCATTGTGGTTGAGCACGATGAGTCAGTTATAAGGAGTGCTGATTATCTAATTGAACTGGGTCCCGGAGGTGGAAAAATGGGAGGAAAGGTTATTGCCCAAGGTAAGTTGGCAGAACTAATAGCTGATAAGGACTCAGTAACTGGTAAATATTTGAGCGGTGCAAAGACCATCAAAGCCAAAAGTGAGTATCGGCATGCCAATGGATTTTTAGAAGTTGCCAATGCGAAAAGACACAACTTGAAAGATATTAGTCTGAAAGTCCCAACTGGTGTTCTTGTTGCCTTAACAGGTGTCTCGGGAAGCGGCAAAAGTTCACTGGTTGAAGAATTAGTCATTCAGCATGGAGATAAAGCGGTTTTGATTGACCAAAGGCAAGTAGGGGCCACTAAGCGTGGATGTATTGCTACCTATGTGGGGGCTTTTGACAGGGTTAGGCAGTATTTTGCTGATGCTAACCGAATGCATCCAAGTTTGTTCAGCTTTAACTCACACGGAGCTTGTGAGTATTGTAAGGGAGCCGGAATTATTGAAATGGATATGAACTTTTTAGGAGATGTAAAAATTAAGTGTGAAAGCTGTGGTGGGACGAGATATAAGGAAAAGGTGCTTAGGTATAAATATAAAGGTAAGAATATAGTTGAGGTTTTACAAATGACGGCTTCGGAGGCTTATACCTTTTTTGATGATGAAGAAATTAAGTCGCAAATGAGTTTGTTGATGGAGGTTGGTTTGGATTATATGGAGTTGGGACAAACTCTGGATACTTTGTCTGGCGGTGAGTCACAGAGATTGAAGTTGGCCAGTAAATTGCAGGCAGAGGGCGAGTTTTATATCTTGGATGAACCAACATCGGGTCTTCACTTTGCCGATGTAGAAAAGTTGTTAAGTCTTCTTAACAGACTTGTTGACAATAGCAACACTGTTTTGGTGGTCGAGCATAATTTGGATGTGATTAAAAATGCGGATTGGGTGATTGATTTGGGTCCTGAAGGTGGGGCTAAGGGGGGTTGTTTAGTTGGGCAAGGCGTTCCTAATGAATTGGCGAAAGTCCCCGGCTCGTATACAGGTAAGTATCTAAAGGAGGCTATTTATGGATAATAAATTTGTGGAAGTAGAAACTCAACCAATTGTTGTTTGGTGCGTATCTAGCACGGGTGGAGTCCAAAAATCAAATTTAGTTTTTGAGAAATTGGAAAAGAGATTGGGTAGTTTAAGGGGTAGAAAGTTTTATGGCGTTCTTGAGGGGTCTCCCGAGAATGGTATTTATAGAGCCTGTGTGGCGAAGAATCAAGGAGATAACTTTCCAGATTTGGAGAGTTGGATTATTCCTGATGGCAAATATCTTAAGGCAAAAATTAGTGATTGGGATAAATGCCTGAGTTGTATTGGTGAAACTTTTAGCGAGATGGCTCAGCTTTGGTGTACGGATGCCAGTCGGCCATATATTGAGTTTTACCGTAGTCAGCGAGAATTAATCCTGTTTCTTCCTATATACGATTAATAATCGTTTGTAATTGGTGATAAAATAGAGGTATTCTGCCCACTTGTATTAAGTGGGTTTTTATTAGAATAAATATGAATAAGTATTACGATGTTGATGCTAAGATTGCGGCAGCTGATTTAGACTCTCTCTTCAAAGAGATAGAGCAGGAAAAAGACCGGGTGCAATTTTTTATCAAAATTGCTCATTATGGTGAATATATCCAAGAAAATAGATTCACCTCGGAGGCGTTGAGTATTTTGTATGATGAGGCTAGAGATGATGCCAGAAAGTACTTAGAAGAGTGGAAAGATTTCGTAAAAATCTGGAAAAAATATGCAAAGGATTTGTTAATTAAGGCTAAGGAGGCAGGAATAAAAGATAACCCTGCAGACCCTTTTTCAAATGAAATTGCTTCAATTACCAACCATCTAAAGGATAAAGATACTTCTATTTGGGAAACAGATTTAAGTTATTATTACCTTCCATACCAAACTTTAATTTGGAAGTTTAAAGAAAAAGATAAAGAGATTCTCTTGAAACCAAAACACTTAGACCCTAAAGAGGGGTTTGTAATGCTTTATCCCTACTACGTCAAAGCCGGGGATGAATGGGACAAATTCAAACTATCCAGGGAGGCAAAGGTTTGGTGGGCTCATTACCAGATATGTCGATTGGCAGCGGGTGTCTTGGGCTTAAAGGAGCAAGAGTCCTATTTTAAGAGAGATAATATTATTGATGATTTTTATAAGTATGAGTTCAAAGAGGTTGCCAAGGGAAATGTCAACCGAACTCCGATAGTACTTCATGAGGCCAAATATAAAGTATGGATTAGCCGTTTACATAATTTCTTGATGCCGAGATTGCAAAATGACGGTAGCTTTCAACCAGCAAACAGGGAAATTGACTTTTCGGATACTGCCCAAAGAAGAGGTATGGAAAAAAGATGGGATGTACTTAAGGCGATTTGGACAGTTTATGAAGCACAAAGTCGCCCGGAGGCAATTATGCTATCGGTGGATTCAGTGGTGATTAAAGATAGGACCAAAGAACAGATAGATGGAATACTTGATGGACTGAGAAGAATTGGATGTTTTGATTCCTGGAACTCGAAGGATAGACATTATTCGGTTGAGGGAATTGTCCACCCCAGACTAGTTTCTGTGTACGAAGAGACAAAAGATTTATATCGTAAGTTTGCTGAAGCTTATGAGCTAAGGAAGGTTAGTGCTAAGTCTGATAAATTACCCAATAAGCGGGAGATGGCAAAAGAAGTTACCAGATTAAAAAAAGAGTGTGATTTGGGTCCCAAAGAGCACAAATTACTTAAAATACTATCTAATTTTAAGAGGAAAAGAACTACAGAATTAACTGACGATGTGCCAACGGATGATTATAAACACCTGAAAATGGAGCTTGCTAATAAAATTTCAAAAGAAGGATGGGTTATAGAAAATGAAAAGGAACGAATAGGTTTAGTTTGGAAGTATTATTACAGGTTAGACAAATCTCATCATAGTTGATAACAAGGTTTAGAGTTTTAGGCATAAAAACCCCACCCTTGCATTGATAGAGCTCATGGGCAATTTTCTCCAGCAATAGTTTAGCCATAGCTATCTCATTCTTAGCCTTAGACTATCTCACTTCGTTTATTTCAAAATAAAGCTATCGCCGAGAAGCGATTAGCTATGGAAAATCCAAATGCGTATAAAGACGATAGATATTTTAGGACAAGCAGTTTTTACACTGCCTGTTTTCTGTTTGCCAAGGAACAGGTTTTGGTAAACATTGATAAGGTTACCGACCCCAGGCGGGCTCAGTTTGTTTTCCTCGATTCTCCGGAAAGAGAGTCTCTCCTTCAAGAATTCAATTTTGGTAAAGAAGACTCCCCAGGCGTGTTAATAGATTCCCGCAAGTTTGTTACAGCCATAAAGCAGTTAAAAGACAAGTTGTATCAGGAGGGCTTAACATGACGCTTTCTTTGGAGGCGATTTCCGAATTTAAGGAAATTTACGCCAGACAGTTTGGTGAGAAGCTCTCTGATATAGAAGCGGGACAAAAAGCACTGGCAACACTGAAATTTTTCCGACAGATTTATTCGGAGTCAGCCCCGGCCGGATGGGAGAAAAAATATGACAAAACAAAAAGAATTTGACCATAGAAGATTAGGAAAAAGTATGTGGTATTTTGTATACCCGCCTTTTAAGTTGCCTGAAGTTAAAGGTTTTGAGGATGGCCTACTTGAAACTTGTCTGGGAAAGATTGAAGAACTTTTACCAAGGTGCCATGAGTTAAAAGAACAGCGGGACATGCGAGTGGAACAGATTAAAAGGTTAAATAAACCCGGCTCTTTGGAAGAGACTTGGATAAAAACTTGGGCTGCTACGGAGTATTCGGAATACTACTTAATTCAAAAGTGGTTAGTTTACTGGACAAAATTATGGAGGACGGTCGCCAATAAACCACTCCCAAAGAAGGTTAGAAAATCCCTGAATTGGGTTGACGAGCAAGATATTGAAAGAGCCAAACAAAGTCCCATTGAACCTTACTACGAAGGCAGATTAAGAAGAGTTGGCAATAAACTGATGGGTTTGTGTCCGTTCCATGAGGAGCGAACACCCTCATTTTGTATTTATCCAGAAGGCGGAGGCTATCACTGCTTTGGGTGCGGAGCCCATGGCTCATCAATTGATTTTTTAATAAAGACTAAAGGGTTTAGTTTCCCTGAGGCAGTAAGGACACTACTATGAATGATGAAAACTTAATCAAAAAAGCTGAAAAGGAAATTGAAGGAAATCTTGGGGGTGGCGATAAGGGACCCGATGAAGAAGAGAGAAAAACAGTTGTAGAACAACTTTTGGAGATACTCGAGACGATTGGTGTGCAATTGTTTTTAGATGAACACTCTGAACCCCATGTTACGATTCCCGAGAAGCCATTGGTGGCTTACCCGATTGATAGCGTATTTTTCAAGCGGTATTTAAGGAGGCTGTATTGGGAAAATTGTCAGAAAGGTTTGGGCTCTGAAATACTAAATCAGGTTATTGGCACTTTGGAAGGGAAAGCAGCCAGCGAGGATGATAAAAAAACTCTTTATAACCGGATTGCTAGAGTAGGTGGAAAGATTTTTTATGATTTGGGGGATGATAGGCAGACTGTTGAAATAGATAATGAGGGATGGCGATTGTCTGCTAATTGTCCTGTTAGATTCCACCGTTTCAAGCATCAATTGCCACAAGCGGTTCCAGTATCAGGAGGAAATTGGCGGGAAATTTTAAAGTATGTAAATCTTCGTGACTCACAAAGCCAACTTTTGTTCCTGACTTATATCCCGGCAGCGTTGATTCCGGATATACCCAGAGTAATTTTGGTTTGTGCTGGATTGCAAGGGTCAGCGAAATCCACGGCAATGAGGGTAGCCAGAAGCCTAATTGACCCAAGTAGTGCTGAGCTGGCAAGCCCGGCGAGGGATTTGATTGAGTTGGGACAAACTGCTAACCATAATTTTTGTCTCTACTTGGATAACATGTCGCCGCTTAACGATGAACTTTCGGATGCTTTATGTCGCTTGGTAACGGGCATTGGCTTTGCCAAAAGGAAACTCTATACGGATGACGAAGATATTTTATTTAATCAAAAAGTGGCGATTGGATTAACAGGTATAAATGTAGTTGCCCAGAAGCCTGATGTCTTAGATAGATGTTTGATTCTGAATTTTGAGCGAATAAATGACGATGAAAGGTTGGAAGAAGAACAATTTTGGAAGCAGTTTAACGAGGAAAAGCCGTTACTCCTGGGAGCGTTATTTGATGTGCTTTCGGGTGTATTGAAACACGCTTCTGAAATAGCTTTGACTCGTAAGCCGAGAATGGCCGACTACGCTCGTTATGCTGCAGCTGCTGCCATTGTTTTAGGAGAAACAACAGAATCTTTCTTAGCGGCCTTCGGAGAAAACACGAAGCGTCAGAATAGTGCTTCTATTGAGTCATCTTCAACTGCCCAAGTCGTTCTGGAGTTTATGAGCGACAGGGATGAATGGGAAGGGGCAAGCTCTGAGCTTTACGGGATATTAAAACAGGTAGCAGAAAAGGGCAATTTACAAATCGGTGGTGCTGGTGGTTTTCCTAAAGCGGCAAACTGGCTTTGGCGAAAAATTAAAGAAGTAAAACCCAATTTGCAATCTTTGGGTGTTGAAGTGGTTTGCGAGGAGATAAGTGCCAACTCAGTTATTCGTCTTTGGAGGTCCTCTCAAGATGCTGCCAATACTGCCACTAATGCCACGGAGAGCTCGGAAGTCAGAGGGGGTAATAAAGATGGTGTTGCCATGGATACTGCCACGGATGAAACGGACAATCCCAGCCACGAACAGATTGATATGGCAACAGTGGCAGCAATTTTTGAAGAGGAGAAATGCTCTTTTTGTGGAGGAAATGAATTTTGGACTAGGCAGGATGGAGAAAGAATTTGCTCGGTGTGCCATCCACCGATAGTACCCCTACCGGGTAAGTAACTTACTATGACAGAACAATGTATTTTTATTAAAAAAGACGGAAAAAGATGTGGAAGTTATCCCGTTGAGGGTTCTTCCTATTGTATTAACCATGAGCCTCGGATGCAGGAAAAGAAATTGGAAGCAGTCAAGAGTGGTGGTGCGGCAACCAGTTACGAAAAGTTAGGCTTAGCTTTACCTGAGATGATTATTAGAAATCCAAACGATGTGGTAGGTGCAGCAGTCCAAACAGTTAATGAGGTCCGTGCGGGACAACTGCCACCGAAGGTAGCTTCCACCATTGGTTATTTATTGGGAATTGTGCTTAAGGCTTATGAAGTTGCCAACTTAGACCAAAGAGTGGAATTGATTGAGAGTGTTTTAGTGGAACGCCGAATGGCGATTAGAAAGAAATAATATGATTTGGGATTTTACACCAACACAAGTAATGAAGGGAGAGGTTAATTATAATCTTAACGATTTTTATCGTGATTTGGGAAAACAAGTAAAAACAAACTATGGCAAATATCTATCCGGGGATAAATTTAAGAATTGTTGTAATTTGTTTTGGTTGTTTTGCCACTACCAGGCAATTATGTTGTCGGAGGAAGAAATTGCTCAAAATCTGGTAGGTTTTGAGCCACCCATGAGTAAGGAGTTAATAACGATGACATGCGAATTATGTCAGGAAGATGGCAAGATGCTGGGGGCTATTTATCAGAATTTATTTCTTAAATATTTTAGTCAAGCTCTCAAAGAATCTTGGGGAGATGAAGAGAAGGCAACAAGTAGAACTCTCGCACTGGTTAATCTTTATATCAATCGTCATGTAAAGCAATGGCTGGCTTAAACTTACCAAAAATATCTGAGTTGATGAGCCCTTTGGAGCGGGCAAAGTTAGTTATTTCGCTTGAATTAAAAGTCATGGCGGAACCCGTTTCTGAAAACGGAGTTTCTTCTATTGAGGGAGAAATTAAACAGGTAGTGGCGGCTTGTCCTAACTCTCAAATTAGAGAATACAATTCTTATTTGGAACTCAAAAATAGTATCTGGAGGATTCTTATGTTGATTGAATTGGACTTAAGTGATTTGAGGACCTTTGATGGCAGAATGATGGTCGCTAGGCATTTATTAGTAATTTCACCAACTTTGGAAACCTGTTTGCAAATTGTAAAGGCGAAGCAAGGTAATGATTTAGACCGGGAGTGGGATGCCCTTCTGTATCAACTGGATAGTTTAGCTCTGGTCAAAATTGAGGGTGAACGGTTGGTTTTGTCGGTTCCGTTGTTTGCGGATGTTTTGAGACTATTCAAGGAGCGATTTGTGGAACGGACTAAGGAAATTAACGGATACATTGAGCTTATAAAAGGACTGGAACAAAAATACTTTGAAGGAATGGAGATTATAAGCCGTGATTCCAAACACCCTACAGGAGTTATTACCAGAGCTAAAAAGGCCATTGGAGAAATAGCAGAGAACCACAATAAGGAGTTAAAAGAAATGGTTGATGGATTTAATTTACTCGGGATGGGGATAAAGACTTATAAATGGGAGCAGATAAACGAATTTCTGGTTGAGGCTAAGGACGACTTTGATAATGAATGGGTAGAAAAGGAGTTAGCCAAGTATGAAGAAAGGGCATAGTTTGTTGACTGAAAGATTTAATTATGTTTCAATTAAAGTGTACTCAGAATTTGTTTTCAGGTTTTTTAATGGCCGTCTTTGGACAGAACCTGAAAAGTTTCTGAGTACACCAAGGGCGGCCATTTAAGTTATGGAATATATGAATAAGGATAAATCTCTAAAGTTTTTTATTTATTGTCGGAAAAGCTCTGAGCCTGAGGATAAACAGATTTTGTCATTACCCGCTCAGGTAAGCGAACTGACTAAATACGCAAAAGACAATAATCTTACGGTTGTTGATATTTTCCAAGAGTCCAGGAGTGCCCACACAATCGGTAGGCCAGACTTCAATTCAATGCTTGAGAGGCTTGAAAAGGGAGAGGCCAATGGAGTTATTGTTTGGGATGAATCCCGTATCGCCCGAAACTCTTATGATGGCGGTAAAGTGGTCTACATGATGGATTTGGGACAGATTGTAGAAATAAGGAAGCCGGGAAAGACATATCGAAACACCCCAGATGATAAATCATGGCTCCAGATGTGCTTCATGATGTCTAAGAAGGAATCTGATGACAAGTCGGCTAATGTTAAGCGGGGTTTGAAGGAAAAAGCTAAACAGGGAATGTGTGTAGGTTCTGCTAAGCCTGGATATATGTTTGACCCTATAGCTAAACAAGGAGAGAAAGACCTTATTCCTATTCCTGGCAAATACGAGCTTATAGAGAGGGCTTGGAAGACAATGATGACGGGTAAGTATAGGGTGGCACAAATACTGGCAATGCTAAATGACGAATGGGGTTATCGGACACCTGTTAGGGGTAAATTGGGCGGGAAACCTATGTTCACCAGTGAACTTTATAAAATGTTCCATGACCGATTTTATATGGGTGCGTTTGAATACCCGAAGGGAAGTGGTGATTGGCATAGGTGGCGTGGAACACGGATGATTGACGAGGAATCGTTTATGCGAGTCCAAGCTCACCTTGGTGGAAAGTTTTTGCCTAAACCCAAACACCGAGAATTTGCCTTTACCTGTCTAATCAGATGCTCGTGTGGCTCGGCAATCACAGCAGAAGAAAAGTGGCAAACAATCTGCACAATTTGTCATAATAAGTTTTCTTCATTAAACCGGGACTCTTGTCCGAAGTGCGGAACTAAAACTGAGGATATGAATGACCCGACAATTTTGCATTATATTTACTACCGCTGCACGAGGAAGGTAAACCCCAACTGCACTCAGAAATCTATCCGACTGGAGTTTTTAGAGCCGCAGGTAGACGAGATTTTGAAAAAGATGGCAATTAGCGAAGAGTTTAAGAACTGGGCGGTTAAGTATTGTAATGAGCTTAATGATGAGGAAGTAAATGATAGGAACATTGTCTTAGCCGAGATACAAAAGAATTATGACGATTGTATTAAACGATTGGATAATCTGGTAAGGCTCAAAATTTCACCCCAAAATACAGATGGCTCACTTCTATCGGATGACGAATTTAGGGGTCAAAAGGAAAGTATTGTAACAGAGAAGCGGGAGCTGGAATCAAGGCTTGGCTCTACCGGCAAAAGAATTGAGAACTGGATTGAGAATTTGGAAAGAGGGTTAGACTTTGCTGTCCAAGCCCGTTACCGCTTTGCTACGGGGACTTTGGCAGAGAAACGGGACATATTGGCTACCATTGGTTCGAACATGATTTTGGAAGATAAAAAGCTCCGTTTAGACGCTCAAAAGCCGTATTGTTACTTAACTGAGATACTAAAAGTGGAGCCGTCAGCTTCTGCAGAGTTTGAACCTAAGAAAAGAGCCAATAATACGGCCTATTTGGAGGCTTTGTGGGCTCAAAATCCTGCTATGCAGGCGCGCCAGGTCTCGAACCTGGAACCTCTCGTTTTGGAGACGAGTGCTCTACCAGTTGAGCTACGCGCCTATAATCTTCCGGGCATATGTATTATAGAGTGAATATAGGTTCAGAGCAACTTCATAATCATAGTAGGAAATTGTCACGCAGCCTGGATATCCGCTTCTTTTTCTTTTGCCTGAGTGTGGTTTTTTGTATGTTTTTGTAAACTGTGTCAGAGGAAGGTTTAATTTTTTCGACCAATAAAGCTTCATTTCTTCTTCGTTATGATATTCGTGCAGATGTAGCTTTGCCCTGAATTTTGATTCATCCAAAGAATAGGCTGAGCGCATTAGTTTCATAAACAATGAGGCCATAATTGGATCAGAGTTGATAAACTTGACAAGGGTCGTAGTTTTTGCTCCTTCTGTCCAAAATAGTATTGAACAAATGAGTTTCTGCAACTCTTTGGTTAGGGGTATCTTTTTTATTTCATCTTTTGCCATTTTTCTGAACAGAACGATTTTCTGCTCCCGTTTCTTTTTCTGGACGAGATGTGTGTGGTATTGGCCCAGAAGATGTCTTTTTTTAAGTCTTTCTAGGGCGCTATCATTTAAAGCGACATCTCTTAACCAAAGTGAGGATGTACTTATGGCCAAATTCAGCTTTTTGGCGATCTCTTTTATTGAGTAGCCCTTTTTCCGTAACCTAATTGCTCTCTCTTTAAATTGAATCGAATAGGCCATTATAGATATGTAATCCTATTGTGAAGGTTTTATTTGTGAGATGTCAAGAAAAATGGAGACCAATGTCCTTAGGCGTAAGCCGCCAGCTTTAGCTGGATTTTTGAACGACACCCCTCTATGCCTGTATTATATCAGTTTGAGACCTGTTTTGTCCTAAAGAGAGAGGTCAAATATTTATTTTAACTTTGTGGTTTCCTTATGTAGTTGGTGTTTGCGGCATGTACGACAATACTTTTTTAATTCCAACTTTTTCTCCATATTGATTTTATTGCGAGTGGTTGAGTAATTTTGACTTTTGCAAACAGTACAGACTAAACCTACGATATCAAAACCGGCGTTGTGTTTTCCTGCCATGGGGATATTTTACCAAGACTGAGGCCAAATAACAACCTGAGCCCGAGAAGGGGATTGAGCCCTTGACCTCATTCTTACCAAGAATGCGCTCTACCACTGAGCTACCCGGGCCTGAGGCTAATTATACCAAACTCCTCAGTCTTAGATAAAGCTCTAATTTACGATATGGGTTTTTGCCGGTAGCCACTTTTAAGAATCGGCCCGCATATGTCAAAGCTTCTTGCTCATGGGGCTGCAGGAGATAACGAACTGGACCGACGGTATCGCTGTCAAGGACTTTTTCAGTAGCGGGGATTTCTTTGAGATCATATATTCCTAGGCTTGCTAGAGCGTGACAAGTTTCTTGGATACCGAGCTGGCCAAAATATTGGGCAAGAGAAAGGCGGTATTTTATAAATCCGGCTTCAAAGACATATCTGATACTCTCAAAGTCAGCCGGCGTCAGCCCCACGAGTTGTTTCAGGGTTGCTTTCTGCAGAACAACCACTGGCCCATCAGGTAAGAGGAGAGTGGAGTTTAGTTGTTGACCTTGTTGATCAGTAAATTCGCCGATGTAGGTGGGGGGAGTTGGAGCGTGGTTGAATTGTTTGAGCATCCAGTTTCTACCTTCAATGTACCATCCCAGTGCCATACCTAGGACACGAGGATTGATCGAATGCAAATCTGTCACCGCCAATCTCTCAGCCAGGCGTTGAATTTTATCCGGTCCATCTTCTCTGAGTGTGCCGTAGATTGTAATTTCGGCAGGCCTTTCCACAATGGAAGAATTATACTTCAGTTGGGCCTTGATTCCCAACTTTTTTTCTTATAGTATCGGACTTATATTTTTGGGAAGGGGGTGATGGAATATGGCAGAGAGGATAGTTAAAATTAATTCTCCGTTTTTTGAAACGGCCGCCAGTGGAATTAAATCTAATGAAGACGGATACTTTGGGATGAGTTTGAATGAGCAAGAGGCAAATCAGCTGCTGGGTGATGTTATCCGGAGCGTTGTCGAGTCAGAAGGCCTTTCAGGCTACACAAGGTTGGAGGTTTCTATTAGGGATAGTTTAGTGAGAGTAACTGGGGAGGCTGAAGTTCGAAAAGGGATCGTTGGTGGCCGTGTTGTCATCAAAGACCTGACTTTTGAACGAGCAGGCGAGTGGGGAGTTCGCTTGGCCCGGAATCCTGATTACGATGTTGATGCGGGTTTGTTAACTGGCATTGTCAATAAGCGTGTTGGCCAAGTTTTTAAAGACCTAAACTCGGCAGTCAGAAAAGCCGTTGGAGACCAGTTAACGCTGAGGGGTATTGGCCTGAAAGGATTTGGGATTGTTCCTGAGGATGACAAACTCTTGGTCGGGATGGAAGGCTTCCCCATTAGGTAGTTTCTGACGAAGCTGATTTTTGTTATAATAGGGTGGCTTTAAGCCAAAAAGCCACCTTAGCTCAGTTGGCCAGAGCAACACTTTTGTAAAGTGAAGGTCCTGGGTTCGAATCCCAGAGGTGGCTCACTAACGTTCGCCCCTCGGGCTTCGATAAGTGTCGCCACTGGCGACAGCGCGAATCCCAGAGGTGGCTCTAGGTTTACCCTGAGCTTGCCGAAGGGCTGGGGTGGCGGAGTGGACAATCGCACGGGTCTGTAAAACCCGCGTCCGAAAGGGCTACGTAGGTTCGAATCCTACCCCCAGCACTCGTAAAACTCGTGCTATGGCTAGCGTTCGATAGGTTCCCTGCGGGAAGCACGAATCCTACTACGCGAAGCGGCGCCAAGCTTTGCTTATCCCCAGCACAGAAAAATCTTCAAAGAAGCCCCAAGAGTTGACCCCGCGAGAGATTCGTCAGGCTTTTCCTGGTTGATACCAGGTGGGTGAGCTCATCCCCAAGCCCACAGGCCGAGGGAAATTTGCCCCCCCGATGTACTTTTATAGTCAGGAAAAGTACTTGACGAGATCCTTTGCAGGGTCATATCTATTTTAACACGAAAGTCAATGTTAAATCACCGGGGCACCGGGCATGAGAATGCCTAAAATGAAATTAATAATGGGGGAAATGAGCATTGAGACTGGTGAAACGGGACCAAAAATTGGGAAAATCATCAAAAGCAGAATAAAAATGCCATATCTTCGTAAAAATAGGTCCACGCGGTGAGCATCCTCACGCGGGAGAAGACCAACTAATATTTTCCCGCCGTCCAAAGGATGAATAGGCACGAGATTAAAAATTGCCAGAACGACGTTTAGAAAAATAAAAGGCGGAATAATATTGGCCAGGGAGTAAGCAGGTGAAAAGGGATTGGTTACAAATCTCAAAACGATCGCCAGGAGGCTGGCTAAAAGCAGGTTTGAAAGTGGGCCGGCAAAAGAAATTATGGCCGTATCGCGCTTGGGGTTAGCTAGGTTGTACGGGTCAAACTGTACCGGTTTACCCCACCCAATTCTAACCAAAAGAAGCATGAGAGTACCAACTGGGTCAAGGTGGGCCAGGGGATTTAAAGTCAAACGGCCTTGAATTCTTGGGGTCGGATCGCCCAGGCGATCGGCCGCAAAAGCGTGTGCAAACTCATGGATAGTAATGGCAACTAAAAGCGCCGCCGCCCAAATGAAAAAAAGAATTGGGTTGGTGAATAGAAATTCAAGCATCTCTATAGTATAATACACGCATGGCAGTTTGTGCTAGTTGTGGAAAACATACAGTTGTAGGGGTAAGCCAACAACACAGGCGGGGTGTGGCCGGTAAACGCTGGAAAAAGCGTGCTCAGGCAACCCCGAGGCTCTTTGGCGTGAATATTCAGAAGGCCACTGTTATTGTAGGTGGCAAAGAAAAGAAGATGAACCTTTGCACTAAATGTATCAAGCGCTTCAGGCTTGAAAAGAAGCTAGCTAGCCAACAAATTTATGGTCTAGGTGCCCAGCTTTAAATTGCTCCCAGGAAACAGGATTTCTACCCTCTAACTGTACTTGATCCAAGATTAGTTCTTTGTCCTTCAAGTGGGCTTTTAGAATCTTAATTCTTAATTCTTCATTTTTAATCTTTGTTTTGGTCCACGCTCCAGGCCAGGGATCCATGGCACGAACGAAATTGTGAACGGTTGTGGGTGATTGGTGACTGGTTAGGTCAATAAATCCGTCTTCTTTGTTTAAAATTTTGGTGAAAGTTGCCTGACTCTCATCTTGGGGCTTGGGAGTAATTTTTCCGTTTATGTAGCTGGGAATCAAATCAACTAAAAACTGGGCTGATCTTTCAAAAAGTCTTGTGCGCAAGGATCCGGTCGTATCATTAGGCAGTATTTTTTCAGTGAAGCTGGAGATAATTGGCCCGTGGTCGACTTCACTGTCCATTTTGATAATTGTTACTCCGGTTACCGTTTCACCAGCGGCAATGGCTGTCTGGACGGGGGAGGCCCCACGGTAACGGGGCAAAAGCGAAGGGTGAATATTTAATATCCCGTATTTAAATTTATCAATGACCGATTGAGGGATAATTTTTCCATAGGCGGCAACAATTCCCAGATCCGCCTCCGGAACGGAGTCGAGATTAAAGATAGCCCTAATTTTGTACTTGTATGACCAGTCGTCAATTGGTGAGTGTTGCCTTTCTTGCTTCCTGCCAACCAATTTTGGCGCTTGAGTAACCACGGAACGTAATCCATCCGCATCTTTTCTGCTGAACCCGGTTCTAAGGGCTTCCGCGATGGGGACGACGTAGTCCGGTGTGCCAAAAAATATGATTTTCATATCTCAATTTCTTCCCAATCTTCGCCCATGATTTTGTAAAGGGGTGTTTGCTGAGCTAAAACATGGTCGATAAAAAGTTTACCTTGAAGGTGATCAATCTCATGAGCAATAACTTGGGCGGAAAAACCGGTAAACTCTTGGGTTTTTTCCTGGCCAGATTCATCTAAATATTTAATCTTTATTTTTTTGGGGCGACTGATGGGAGAGTAATGATGAGGGATCGACAAACACCCTTCTAAGGGAGTTTTTGTGTTTTTGTGTTTCGGGTTACGGGTTGGGGGTTGGTTTGTTTTTAATATTTTAGGATTTATAACTGTAATTTTTTTGCCGTCATAGTTGACCACAAAAATCTGCAGGTTTTTCCCAACTTGGGGAGCGGCCAAACCAATGCCTTCAGGATCTTTTTGAGCTGAAAGCGTTTGATGCATATCCGAAATGATTTTTTTGATTTTTTTGTCCAGCTTTTTTACGGGCTTTGATTTTTTGCGCAGGCGTTCATCCGGCGCTTCGACGATTGGTAATATGCTCATAACTCGTATTATATCAATTTAGAGTATTGATTTCAGCTTGACAAAATCTGGAATCCATACTAGTATGTAAATATGAATGGGATGATGCCAATTGGTGAATTCGTCAAACCTCAACCCAGAGGGCAGGTGACGATTCCCAAAAAGGTGAGGAATAAAGTCGGGTTGAAAAAAAACACCGTTCTTAATGTTTTTGAAGAGAACGGGGTTATTGTCATGGTACCGGTAAAACCTGTACCAGCGATGAAGTTTCAGCTAGATAGTGACCTTAAATGGGAGAAGGCGGCTGAAAAGACGAAAAGACTAATGAAGAAGTATACTGACTGGACTACTCCTAACTTTTCGGTAGACAAATATATGGAGGCAGTTAGGTACAATCCGCTTGCTAAATTAAGAATGAAACGCTTGAGAGACCAATGGTAAAAGGGATTGTTGTTGATACCAGTATTTTGATTGATGATCTTCGGTTGACGGCGAAGAGCCCTCAAATGACAACGCCTTATAAAGTTTTACAAAAACAGTATGGGAAAGTTTATATCGCTGAAATTGTAATTGCTGAGCTTTTTGTTGGTCAAAGTAGCCGCGAGAAAGCAGAAAGAAACCGAGTTGTCAGGTTGATCGGGGAACTTACAAAGATAAAATTTAATCAAAGCATGTATCAGAAAGCAGGAGAAATTGCCAGGGACAACCAACGGCTAGATCTTATCGATGCTTTAATTGCCACCGCCG
>MGGO01000014.1:13085-13213 GCA_001792465.1 Candidatus Woesebacteria bacterium RIFCSPHIGHO2_01_FULL_44_10 | reverse complement strand
GCGTCCTGGTAATTGGGTTTGAGGTCAAGCGCTTTGTCCAAAAGCTCGAGAGCGCGGGGGACATCGCCAATGCGGGCGTAAGTGAGGCCCAAATGATAGAGAGTTTTAACGTCTGTCGGGGCCAGAAC
>MGGO01000014.1:2565-13075 GCA_001792465.1 Candidatus Woesebacteria bacterium RIFCSPHIGHO2_01_FULL_44_10 | reverse complement strand
GTCAAGGTTTTTATAGCTTCAAGAAGGTAATTGGGGTCAAGCTTGGCAAGCATGATGTAGGCTCCGGCTTGACTTCTTCTGATGTTGACATTGCGGGGCGAAAGGTCAACAGCCTTTTGCATGTCAGCCAGAGCCTCTTGGGCCAGGGAAGTATCTTCCGAGGCTAGGGCAAGATCTGTTTTAATACGCGCTAGCCGGTCGTAAAAAACAGCTTCAGCTGGCCTTAACTTTATTGCCCTAGTGAGACTTGCGAAAGTTTTTTGGTTATAAGCAAAATCCGCTTGCCAGTAACGGATAGTAATTAGTAATAAGTAACCAGTAACAAGTAACACAAAGGCAATCAGCCCTTTTTGATAATTTGATAATTTGAATTTGTTTAGTGTTTGGTGCTTGGGGTTTGGTGTTTGGAGCGTCAGCGCCCAGGCTGGGTACAGGAAGAAAAGTAGGGCAACTGGTACAACCGAAAAGCCGAAGAAGTTGGTAATCAAAATTGATACGTAGCCTGCCAGAAGCGCGATATTTTTTCGCAGTACAAAAAGTGAAGCTCCGATTAGGGTCAGGTAAGCTGTTGTGCCCACAAGACCGGTATTTGCCAAGAAATTAAGATATTCATTGTGTGCTTTGTTATAAACAAAATCCCACTCGGAAGTTAGATTGTGTTCCGCCGGGCGGAATTGGTAGTATGAGTAGGCGAAAGTTTCCACTCCCGTGCCTAAAATCGGATTTGCCCGCCAAACATCAAGTGCGCCTTTCCAAACAATTTTTCTGATGTCTCCGGATTCTGTGCCTCCGGTTTCCAATGCTGGCCCTTGCGCTGTCGGGGCCTGAGTGAATGAAGTACCTACGATCGCGGTTAAAAATAAATAGCTGGCGGTTAGTATGATAAAGTGTTTTTTGTTTTTCCACAAATTAAAAAGCCAGTAGATGGCAAAAGCGACACCTAGGCCAAGAAGTCCCGAACGGGACTTGGTGAAAAGAATGGTAGTATAAAACAAAACCGAAGCCATTATCCAATACCCAGACTTCTTCTTGGCTGCAAAAGCCCAGGTTAATGGAGTAAGCGCAACCAGATACGCCGCCAGCCAGTTGGGTTGGCCCAGTGTTGCAAAAATCCTGTGTTGCACGTCCTGAACCCAGCAGGCAACGTCAAAGCGACCGGTAATAAAAAGGCAACTTACAGAGTAACCAAAATGCTCAAAGATACCGTAAATTGAAACGATAACTCCGGTTGACAGGGCATAGTACATGGCAGTTAATGTTTTTTGTTTGTCCATGTTTGAAACAAAAGCCCAGTAAAGGAGAGCATAAGAGATTAATGAGAGCAGACCGCCGTGGAACCTAGAATAGTAGCCAAAGAAAGAAGTGTGGGAGTCAATTGAAATAATTGTGGAAAGTGCTTGGGTTGCCAAAAAAAGAAGAATGGGGATATCAAGTGTTGTGCGATGAAAGATTATTTTTTTCTGACTAATCATTTTTCCCAACCAAACTGCAACTATTAATACTGTGAAGCCATAAACTAGAAGAACCTTGTTAAATTCAAAAACTTCGGAAGTCCTTGGCCAGAAAAAAAGTGGAACTGCGAAAAATAAAAGATTAAAAAACCAGCTGATTACCATTTGCTTAATGTATCATATCCATTATACTTTGGGCGCGATGATCAACAGGCTTCTGGGGCTTTTCAGTCATGATGTTGGAATTGATTTAGGCACTGCCAATACCATGGTATATGTAGCCGGCCGCGGGATTGTCATTCGCGAACCGTCGGCAGTGGCCAGGCAGAAAAAGACTAAGGAAATTCTGGCAATCGGAATGAGCGCCAAAAGGATGGTTGGGAAAACTCCCCAGATGATTGAGGCGATTCGGCCCCTAAAAGACGGAGTGATTGCGGACTTTGATGCCGCTGCCGCTATGCTTGATCACTACATTAAAAAAGTGCACGAGGGTACCACACTCATTCCCAGAATTCCCCGGCCGAGAGTTGTTATTGGTATCCCTTCCGGGGTCACCGAGGTAGAAAGGCGGGCCGTCGCAGACGCTGCTGTTTCGGCCGGCGCACGAGAGGCTTTTCTGATTGAAGAACCGATGGCCGCAGCGATCGGCGCGGGTTTGCCCATCAGAGACCCGCAGGGCACCTTCATCGTTGACATCGGTGGCGGAACAAGTGAAATTGCCCTCATTTCCTTGGGTGGAATAGTTTTAGGGCGCTCAATACGTATCGCGGGTGATGAGATGGATGAGGCAATAATCAAGTATGTCAGGCTCAAGTACGGCCTCTTGCTGGGCCAGCCGACTGCAGAGGAGGTTAAAATTGCCATTGGTTCAGCCGCCAGCACCGGTAGAAGCAAATCATTCGTGGTTCGGGGGAGGGACTTGGAATCGGGGTTACCTAAAAGCGTGAGTCTCACGAGCCAAGAGGTCAGGGAGGCTCTGTCTCCAATCGTTCAAGAAATAGTTACGGGGATAAAAGATACGATTGAGGAATCTCCGCCTGAACTAGTGGGTGACATTATGGAAAAAGGGATCGTTATGGCAGGGGGTGGATCGCTTTTGGCCGGAATTGATAGTGTTGTAGCTGATGCGACGCACATGCCGGTTACCATTGCCGATGATGCGATTACTTGTGTTGTCCGCGGCTGCGGGATTGTCCTGTCCGATCCTATCCTCTTGCGCCAAATCCGCATCACCGCCGGATTGTAATGGTATACTGTTTTCGTGGAGACTTTGGCCTCAAAATCAACAAGTTGGCTCTCCTGGTTTTTCAGAGGGCTGCTTTTGTTGGGTGGAGTGATTTTAGCGGCCCGGCTTTCTGAGTTCTCAATTATTAAAGGGAGTTATTTCAGGGCTTTGGCCGAGGGCAATCGCATCCGCAGAGTTCCCATCACCGCTGCCCGCGGGAAAATCATAGCCCGCGGCGGGGAAGAAATTGTCGGGACGCGGGCTGACCAAAGGGAATATTTTTTGGGTAGCGGCGCCGCGCACTTGACGGGATATCTGGGTGAGGTCGATGAAGATGAGGTGGGTAAGATTGACGGGTCATGTCCACAGAAAGGCCCGCACAGGCTGGGTCAACTGGTGGGCCGCAGCGGCTTGGAGCAGCAGTATGATTGTCGGTTACGCGGCATTGATGGTGAGGAATTGGTTGAAGTTGATACAAGGGGGAGAAAAGTAAGAATCATTGGGACAAAGGAATCGGTAGCCGGTCAAGATCTCAAAACGCACATTGATTTTCGGCTTCAGAAAAAACTTGCTGAAGTGATGGAGGAGACTAAAGGCGCGGCTGTTATAATAGACGGTAAGGGGCAGGTTTTAGCCCTTTATTCTTCTCCCAGTTTTGATCCTACTGATGTTGCCAAGTCAGTGGAGGATAGACAGCTGCCGCTATTTAATAGAGTCATTGGTGGGGCTTACCACCCCGGCTCGGTTTTTAAGCTGGTGACAGCTACAGCCGCCCTTGAGGAGGGGAAAATTGACAGAGATTTTGTATATCTTGATACCGGGTCTGAAGTAGTAAAAGCTGACCCCACGGCCCAAATTCCCCAGGATTACGTTTACACCAACTGGTATTTTACCCAGTATGGCCGCACCGAGGGGGAAATTAACCTTGCCCGTGCGCTCACCAGGTCAACTGACACTTTCTTTTACAAAGCCGGAGAGTTGGTTGGAGTGGATGCCCTTGTTTCCTGGGCTCAAAAGTTTGGATTAGGGGAAGCCACAGGAATTGACTTATCGGGCGAGATTAGTGGGCTTATTCCCAGCCCCAAATGGAAAATGCGGGTTAAAGGTGAGAGATGGTTTTTGGGAAACACCTACCATATGGCCATCGGTCAAGGCGACCTGGCTCTAACCCCCCTTGCAGTTAATATGATGACTTCGGTAATAGCTAACCGGGGCAAGCTCTGCCCTCCCACCATAGCTGGAGATACCAGCTGCAGTGATCTGGCAATTGACAAAGATAACATTGCTTTCATTAAAGAGGGCATGATTGGGGTTTGCCAAGCGGGTGGCACAGCTTTTCCGTTTTTTGATTTTGAAGCCAAATCTGGCGTTTCTGTTGCCTGTAAAACCGGAACCGCAGAAACCGAAGAGGAAGACAAAACTCACGCTTGGTTTACGGTTTTTGGTCCTGCCGATAATTCTGAACTAGTTATGACGGTTCTGGTTGAAAAAGGTGGTGAAGGAAGCGCGGTCGCGGCGCCCATTGCCAGGCAGGTATTTGATTTTTATTTTAACCCATGAAAATTTCTGACGAGCACTACCCCGTAAATCTGAAAAATATTTCTGGTGCTCCAAGGCAGCTGTATGTCAAAGGTGCACTTTTAAAAAAAGACAGTAAGGCAATTGCCATCGTTGGCAGCCGGCGCATGACTGACTACGGCAAACAAACAGCTTGGCATTTTTCAAAATATTTGGCTGGTAAAGGCATTACCATAGTGTCTGGTTTAGCCCGGGGTATTGACGCTGTGGCCCATACAGCCGCACTTGCGGCAGGGGGCCGGACAATTGCTGTTCTCGGCCATGGTTTGGACCGAATTTACCCGGCTGAACACGAGGGTTTGGCCCAAAAAATTTCCCAAAATGGCGCGTTGGTGACAGAATTTCCTCACGGGACCCTCCCCCAGGGTAAAAATTTTTTGGTAAGAAACAGAATCATCTCCGGGCTCTCATTGGGAGTTTTGATTGTAGAAGGGGCGCAAAGAAGCGGAACTTTGTCGATTGCGAATTGGGCCGCCAATCAAAATCGGGAAGTTTTTGCCATTCCCGGCAGGGTTGATTCACCAATGAGTTTTCTGCCTAACTACTTGATCTCCCAGGGCGCGATTTCTGTACAAAGACCTCAGGATATATTAGAGTATTTAAGACTATGAACTTGATTATCGTTGAGTCGCCGACTAAGGCCAAGACACTCTCGCGTTTCCTGGGGAGTAGTTACGGCGTTGAGGCCACCATGGGCCACATTAAGGATTTACCCAAAAGCAAGCTCGGTGTAGACGTTGACAAAAATTTTGCTCCCGATTACCAACCCATGGTAGGGAAAGAAGAAGCGATTAAAAATATTGAAACTAAATCCAAAAAAGCAGGCAAGATTTATATTGCTACAGACCCTGACCGTGAAGGAGAAGCAATTGCCAATCACGTCAAGGAGATTGTTGGTAATGGCAAAACCAAGCGGATCGTCTTTCATGAAATTACCAAAGAAGCAGTTGAGGAGGCTATCGCTCACCCCAGAGGAATTGACCACCACTTGGTTGACGCCCAAATTGCCAGAAGAGTTCTGGATAGGTTGGTGGGTTACAAGCTCTCCCCGATTCTTTGGAAAAAAGTTCGTAGGGGCCTGTCCGCCGGGCGCGTGCAGACTGTGGCCGTGCGCTTGATCGTTGAGCGCGAGCGTGAGATTGAGAAGTTTAAGGCCCAAGAATATTGGGAAATTTATTGTGACGTCAAAAAAGATCAGCAATTCAGAGTTCAACTGATAAACAAAAAAGTTGACAACAAAAAAACCGCGGACAAAGTGGTTCATAATCTTAAAAAAGCAAAATATGTGGTGGCCAACATTAAAAGAAGCGAAGTTAAGAAAAATCCCTACCCGCCGTTTACGACCTCAACCATGAGCCAAACCGCCTCGCGGCTTTTTGGCTGGTCAGCCAGAAGGACAATGAGTACCGCTCAAAAGTTGTATGAACGGGGTTTAATTACCTATCACCGTACCGACTCGGTCAATATTGCTGTTAGTGCCGTTGCCAAAACCAGGGAATACATCAAAGCCCAGTTTGGAGACCGCTATCTTCCGGATGCCCCCAGGTTTTACAAAACGACTTCAAAATCAGCTCAGGAGGCACACGAAGCGATTCGCCCCACTAAGCCCGACGTTAGTCAGCCAAAAATTAAAAAGACAAAATGGTCGGCCGACATGGTCAAGCTTTACAGTCTTATTTGGAAAAGGTTTGTGGCCTGCCAGATGGCAACCAGTATTTTTGACCGTACGACGATAGACGTTAAAGCGGGTGATTACTTGCTGCGGGCGAGTGGCCAAATCTTGAAATTTGATGGTTGGAAAAAGCTATACGCCGTCAAGATGGAAGCAGACGATGTTATTCTGCCTGAAGTAGCCGTTGGCGTCACACTTCAGTTAGTTAAAGTTGACCCCCAACAGAAATTTACACAGCCGCCTGCAAAATTTAACGAAGCTTCACTAATTAAAACTCTGGAGGAGTTGGGAGTTGGAAGGCCGAGTACTTATGCGCCTATCATCTCAACGATTCAGACCAGACAGTATGTGGAGAAAAGTGAGGGAAAGTTTACTCCGACAAATATTGGCATAGCCGTGGCTGATTTTTTGGTCAAGAATTTTGAATCGGTTTTTGAATATGACTTCACGGCTGAAATGGAAAACGATTTGGATAGAGTCGCCGACGGAGACAAAAAGTGGCAGGGCGTGATTGGAGGCTTTTACAAACCATTTGAAAAGAAATTAAAGTCGGTGGAGAAAAATGCCAAAAGAGTCAAAATTGAAACCGAAAAGCTAAACAAACCCTGCCCCAAATGCGGCAAGGAAAGCAAGGGAGAGCTCGTTGTCCGAGTTGGCAGATTTGGTAAATTTGTCAGTTGCAGCAGATTCCCGGATTGTGATTACACAGACCGTTATGAGGAGCGTATTGGTATGAGATGTCCGGACTGTAAAAAGGGACACGTAATAATCAAAAAAACCGGGAAGTGGAAAAAGTTTTTTGGCTGCAGCCGCTACCCGGATTGTAAATGGGCTTCCTGGAAAGACCCGCGGGTGAAGAAAGAAAAAACTGCTAGTTGACAGTTTGTGAAAGTTTCCTTTAAAATTAGATTCCGGTGGGAGCTGAACGCACAACCGGATCTCCAGAAGACGTAGGCCCAGGTAAATGTGTTGTTTATTTAACCAGAATACCGCCCCATATTGCAGAGTTAATTGGCGAAAAGGAAACTGATTATTATTTGAATGCCCGCGACAAGGGTGATACCTTGGTCAAAGCATTTGTCACACTTTCTCTTAACGGCTCAACGGCTACCATCCACAAGATTCACAAAATGGTTGCTCGAGAGGGTCACGAACTACCTAGTATTTTTAGAAAGTTCGTCGACGACAACTCAGACAATGGCTATAAATTGTTTCTAACCAACACTGACCCATCCATAATGCCTTTGCCGGAGTCTTTTTGGGACAAGGTTGGCGGTTTTATAAAGGATGTAATTACAAACCCGCCAAGTTTTGGTTAAATGAACGAACTATTGACTTTAAACTTGCATTTTAGTAATTTGCAGCTATAAGCTGCTTAACATTTAATCGGTTTTTGTGTTAAGGAGGTGATAAAAAATGGCAGAGCAGGTATCAAGTACACCGCTTCGAGAGGTATTTTTAGACAAAGTAGTTGCTTTTGAAAAAGCTTACCCGGACGAAGGAGAAAAACTTGGTGGAGAACTGCTATCTTGGGGTTCATTTGTCGGAGGAGAAGAAGGAACCTTATGGGACCTTATTGAATCCCAAATTAGATACAGAGCAGGAATTTACCAAGTAGAAGGCCATGAGACAAATCCTGAAGATTTTATCGACTACCTTTTTGCACCAAATCCGAAGGGTGAAATTACAGCTGATATTATAATGGGCAGATTACAAGTTGGGTGAGTCGGCAGATTTGGCAAGTTCGTTGGTTGCAGCCGCTACCCGGATTGTAAATGGGCTTCCTGGAAAGACCCAAGGGTTAAAAAAGGACAAAAACTACCTTGAAGATCTGGCCGGCTTTTTACCCTCAGAGAGTTTAAAGGCGATATAGACAAGAGCAATGGCAATCAGGAGTAGAGCTGTTGACACTTGTGCCGAAGTCGTTATGTTCCAAAAATTATCCGAGTTCATTTTATAACCCTTTCAAATTTAAAAGAGAGCCACATACCGGCCGATAAGTTGCCGGAGATGTTGGAAAAAGTTTTCAACCAAGCGGCTTTATTTCGCACAGTCATTAAAATAATCATAGCATTTTTCACCAGTTGATTTTGTGGAGTGGGTTTGGTAAAAAGACACAATGATTGACAGAGAGGGCGGCTTAGATTCAATCAAATATTCACTTCTCTCCCGAGATGCTATTTTGGCTCACATGCAGGCAGGGAATGTCGCAATTGACCCCTTTGATTCAAGAAATCTGGGGACTGCAAGCTATGATGTGACTTTAGGATCGCATTTTTTTAGGGAGCAAGCACCGGTTACTATTAATCCGGGATTTTATTCTCCCTGGGATCGAGATCATATTAGAGACGTGTGGGGGAGACCGGAATACGCGGAGCGGGCGCGTATGGTGTTTGCAGACTCCAGAACACCCGTTCCCGAGGGTATCGATCCTGATGATCGCGTTATTATCATTCGACCCCAAGAGACTGTGCTTTGTCATACTCAGGAATTTATCGGTGGGAGGAACTGTGTAACAACAATGATGAAGGCGAGGTCTTCTTTAGGTAGGAATTTTATTGAAATCTGCAAATGTGCTGGTTGGGGCGATGTAGGTTACATTAACCGATGGACGATGGAAGTTACCAATAACTCACGATATTATGCAATACCATTAGTGGTTGGCAGGCGAGTTGCTCAAATTGCTTTTTTTCAAGTTGACACTTTCTCCGGAACTGACTATGTGCAAGAAGGTAAGTACCAAACGGAGCAAGATCTAGAAAGAGTAAAGAAAGAATGGTTACCCCACCACATGTTGCCTCAGATGTGGAAAGACTGGGAAGTTGGAGAATCTGAATCTGATGCTTGAGAGATCCAAACAACAAGTAATTCCCCACCAGTGGGCCTTTGCCGGCGATAAAAAAAGATATTGTAAAGAATCAGTAAAAGGATTCCTGCCGGAAGAGATTAGACATTTGATGTGGTCGCTAGATTGGCCGGTGGATCCAAATACGCAAAATATGCATTTAAACTGTTTTTATGACATGCCCAACTGCGGGTTACCTTCTTCAGGAAAACATTGGGGTGTTGATATACAAGTTGCCGTAGGGACCCATGTTTTAACTCCCGAAACCGGAAAGATCGTAGAACTGTCTATTAACGAGCGGCAAGCGATGTTGGATATTATAATGATTGGGAATTCTGGTATTTATTATATTTTTGGCCATTTAGATTGGAAAGTAATTTCTGATAAATTTGCCGAGATTAGGGGATTAGTAGTTGGTGAAGAAGTGAGGGTAAAGAAAGAGGTTGATCAGCGTGAAATGATCGGGGAAGTAGGATATTTTGGGAGGATGTCTGGGAAATTTTTAGAGACGGTTCAAGAAGATGTTAAAAACGTCTACGGGGATACAAACAGCCATCTTCATATAGAATGTTGGTACCGATGGAAAACACCAATAAATCCTCTTTTATTATTCAAGAGGTTATCCTAGTTTTCAGTCTGACTGAACCACTTAATATCAGTAGTTGACTTGTCCTGGGCGGTTTGGTAAAAGGCATTTATGTCAGAGAGGGTTAGTCCTAATCTAGAACAGATAAGAATTTATAGCTCAAAAACCGAAGTTTATCAGGACGAACTCGTAAAAGTGAAGGTTGAGGCGACAAGATGGGATTATCGCCTTGTTGGGGTAGATTATGAAGATGATTATAAAAATTTCTTGGAAACAGATTCATGGATAGTTATAAATAATTTTGTCGTAACTACGCCCGGCGGAATGGTGAAAATGGATGAGCTGCTTGCCTCTTGCTGGCAATTTATAGATGCGGGGAGGTGTACGGATGACTTTTTTGGACGGCCGCGAGCGGCCAGAAAAACTTTTACAGTTTCCATCCCGATAACCCCATCAGTTTGGAGAGCCAACGCTGATCAGTGGGGTGCCTACCTTTTCCCCGGGATTTTGGGTGATGGAATGAGATTTGGTACTCTCCATGAAATTGATCACGCTTTAAGGTATTCAAAAATGGGTGAGGATGAATATAGGGAGCGAAGTAGACTGGACGATGAACAGGCAGCCTGGAATGGAGCGCTCAAAATAATGAGGGACCTGCGGTCTGGTGGGGTTGACCTTGAACCCAGAATGACCGATCGCGAACTAGTCTCCTTTGCCAATAAATATCTTGCCACGCACGAATAGAAAACCAGACAAAATTGCTCGATATCTGGTAGTTGATTTCTTTCGGGCAGTCTGATAAAAAGTCTCAGTGATTGAAAGATTCCCTGGTGCAAATGAAATTGCCCCCGAAAGAGAACTGTTTACACAAGATGGTTACCGCTGGTTTGTTTATTCTGCTGAGCAAACTGGTTTGCGCTTGATTTGTCTGGAAGATTTAGACATTGGTGTTGTTGTGACGACAACGGTTGCCAATCCTGATAAGCGAACTGCGGCACATAGAGCTTGGGCTGGAGCCAGACACTCACGCGCGCCGGGGATGCCCTGGGAAATTATGCAAGAGATGGGTGAGAAAGGAGTTGACCCGGATCAAAAACTCGATGAATTGTTCCGGGGATATGGTCACGCTTCAGTTGGTGACATGGCCAGTTTA
>MGGO01000014.1:972-2556 GCA_001792465.1 Candidatus Woesebacteria bacterium RIFCSPHIGHO2_01_FULL_44_10 | reverse complement strand
ATTGTTAATTGCCCGATGCATTTATGTTTTGCGATGTTTAATGATACAGCCATCAATTCAGGTCAGGAGAAGTCGACTCGCTATCAGAAAAAATTTGGTGGTGCGGTTTTGCACGGGATGCGACATTATCTGCCTGAAGATATGCTGGCCGAAGCAATGAATAATTTGGAAGGGCAATACCAAGAATTTGGTGAGCTTTCTTTACAGTTTTTTGCCAAACACCAGGAAGCTTTGACAGTTGCTTTTGATGAATTTTATCAGCCTACGGACAAGAAAGAAGAGACTTCGTTGAATTCAAGAGTTTTGGATTGCGTTCGGTATTTTTTGCTTTTTGGACAGAATAGTGGCTTTTCGCTCGAGACCTCAGCCCGTGACTGGTCGCGCCTGATTGGAGATTTGAAAGCTTCACCCATTGCTCCTTATCGAAAAATAGCGGCACAGGTTGAAAGACTTTTAGCTCCCAGCCATGAGGAAGAGGAAGAGTTGGGTTATAAAGCTGAAGCACCAGGATTGATTCGGCATACCGAGGTCTCGAGCACAACAAACACCAATTTATCTGAATTGAGGGAATTCATTGCTGGACAGACGGACCTTTTAGAAAAAGTGGCCGTGAGGCGAAACTTTCGAGAATTTGTGGAGCAAGAAGTTGGCTTGTTGCCAGGAAGATTTAGCGAGGGAGATAAAATGGCCGCCCAGTACCTGTTAATTCTTTGGCCTGGTTTTGATCGAGGTCAACTTCTAGACTGGGTTCGTGATTTGCCACTCGAGTCGAAAGAGAGCATAAGTGGCATTATTTTTAAAGGACATGATAATTATCACGAGATGAGTGATTTGGCCAGAACTACCGGTATGACCCTCACTTTTGAAGGTTTTTTGGGTGAGTTGCGGGATTTAAATCGCCACCGGGCTTGGGGTAGATTTGTTCCCTTACCATTGGTTTTTGGCGAACCGATGAACGTCGATACAGCCTATCAGGTTATGGCAAGAGGCTTTGGCTTGCCACTTTATTTAGGTAAAGAAATGCCAGGATTTAATAATCTGCGCCAGGAGTTTATTAAGGATATGGACCAATATTATCAAAAGTTATACTGTTTTGTCGGAGATTTGTACGACCAGTTGGGTGAGACAGTCGATTATTCTTTTGTCATAAATTTGCTTCCTTTGGCGCACCAGGTCAGTCTTTGGATGCACGCGGATCCGAAACAAGCGCTTTACATGACACATCAGAGAGTTCGACCTGGGGGGCATATCAATTATCGAGATCAAGTTTGGAGAGCGAATATGTTAATATCTGGTTCTGACCCTTATCTTTCTGGGATGCAGTTGGGTGAGCGGCCAGATCCGGCCAGTAGGGATGAGTTTTTTAATCGGAGTTAGTCTATGATATGAAAGTTTATTTAGCTGGTTCAATGAGTGGAGGGAGAGAATTTGCCGATGGACTTTTGGCAATTAATAGTGTCCTACAAGAGTTTGGGCACGAGGTCTTAACGCCGTTTGTGGTCGATGAAAGAATTAGTGCGACGAGATTTCCGGGACTTCAAGGACAAGATGAAGCAAGAGCCGTTTTTGAAGATGACTTGCGAC